>JAAYFZ010000431.1 GCA_012727965.1 Clostridiaceae bacterium | reverse complement strand
CGCAAAATACGGGCTGTCAGTTTTGTCTCGGATATTGTAGCTTCTTTATCTTGAGTCATCATATAATCACTTGCAATATTTCTGCTTATCTGTTGACTTACTCATCGCCGCCTGAACCTGGTTCAGACGTTTCCACAGGTGTCGTCTCTGCAGTCGTTGATTCTTCAGTCGTCGTTGGTGCCGTAGTCGTAGTCGTAGTCGTTGGTGGCTTTTGTGTTGGCCTTGCTGTCGTTGTCGGCTCTGTCGTAGGTGCCGGTGTCGGCGTTGGGTTCAGGAACTGCTGATAATCAAGTGCTGTTCCATAATACAATGTGATCGGCACATCGAGCATTATCTCATCCCCCGGGATCGGCTCCTGACGAATAACTACACGATCCGCTTCGGGTATATTGCTGTTACTGCTGATATTAACTGTAGCGCTGACAGTAAACTCGAGCTCCGTAAGCTTCTCGAGAGCTTCTGTCAGAGGCAATCCGGCAACATTTGGCAGGATTCCGCTGGGAATAGGTGTAGGTGTAGGGTTAAGGAACTGCTGATAATCAAGTGCTGTTCCATAAACTATGCTTACGACCTGTCTGACTAATACCTCAGAATTTGCTGCCGGCAGCTGTTTGATGACAACCCGCTCGGCCTCTGGCACTTCAACAGGTTCACCAGTTTCTGGATCGACAGTCATACTTGTCACCGGGCCAAGCACCAGCTCCTGTGACTGCAGCAGAGCAGTTGCTTCAGTCAGGCTCATGCCAGCCAGATCAGGTACAACAACCTTCGGTGAGCCCTCACTTACGACCAATGTGACCGGATCACCTGGAGCTACGCTCTGACCGGCAGCTGGAATCGTCGTCAAGACAATATCCCTGTCATACTCGGAATATTCATATACAATACTGACAGTAAGCTTATAAGTCTGTTCAAGCTCTGTTTGCGCTTTGAGCAGAGTTTGACCTGCATATTCTGGCAGCGTGATGAGGTTTTTACCGCCGCTGACAGTGAGGACAAGAGTGGTGCCATTAGTTTTTATTTTTGTACCCTGCCCAGGATTCTGATCGATAATGATACCTTCCGGAACACTATCTTCACGATATCTGACGGTGAAGTTTATTTCTAAATCCTCAAGCTCTGTTCTGACCTCACTTAAATCGCGCCCGACATAATTTTCAAGCTCGATCTCGATCTCAGTCTGACGAGTCATATTGTCCTGGATCTTATTCCAGCCCCAGACAAATAATGTCGTCAGGAAGACAAAGGCCAAAATAATGATGGCAATTACGATGGCAGTATCGCGGTAGCGCGATCTGCGTCTCTCTTGTATGGTTTTTTCGATTTCTCTGATTTTTCCAAAATTGGATTCTGAACGTTGCAGTCCGATCGCAGTCGTACTGCCTTCCCAATCAGCTTCGCCTGAAATAACACCATAAACGCCATTCGGTTCGATCATGAAGGCATCGAGCTCATCAACGAGCTCTCTGGCATCGTTATATCTGGTTTCAGGACTCTTCTGAATACATTTCATAATGATCTGATCAAGTGCAGGTGGTAATTCTGCCTGATAAGCTGATGGTGGAGGCGGCATCTCCTGTAGATGCTTAATAGCAACCGCTACAGATGTCTCACCGTCGAAGGGCAGTCTTCCAGTAACCATTTCGTACATCAGGATGCCGAGAGAATAGAGATCTGATTTTTCACTGACAATACCACCGCGGGCCTGCTCTGGAGAGAAATAATGCACAGAGCCGAAGGCAACACCGCTGGTCAGAGTTATCGTATTGGCATTCGTCGCGCGGGCGATGCCGAAATCCGTGACCTTGGCGATCAGATCAGAAGTAATAAGTATATTCTGAGGTTTAATGTCTCTATGGACAACGCCTCGCTTATGAGCATGTTCCAGGGCAAGACCAATTTGAATAGCCAGCGGGACGGCCAGCTGCCAGTCAAGAGTTCCTCTCTGCTTGATCAGATCCTTCAGAGTATTGCCCTCGACATATTCCTGGACTATATAACGCAGGTCCTGATCTTGTCCATAGCCAAGAATTTTGACGATGTTCGGATGATCGAGGCTTGATGCTGATCTTGCTTCTGTATCGAATCTCTTGATGAATTCAGGATCATCTGTCAGATCATCCTTCATCACCTTGATCGCTACTTGTCCGCCAGTCTCTCTATCCTCAGCCAGATAAACATGTGCCATACCTCCGAAACCAAGTGGTTTGAGTATTACATAACGTCCATCTATTAATACGCCTTCCGGCAGCTGTGGTCTATTTGATTCCATGTCAGATCCTCCAATAAAACAAGTCTGAGTTAATTCAGGTGGAAATCACGAGCACAGTGACATTGTCCTCGCCACCATTGTCCAAGGCAAGCTGAATCAGCTGTGTACAAGCCTCAGACGGCTCTTTGACTTTCTTAATTATATTTTTAATTTCATCGTCAGATACCTGACCATATAGTCCATCACTGCATAACATTATCTTGTCATGCTTCTGTCTTGGAACACTTATGATCTGTGGCTGTAAAAATTCCGGGATGCCAAGTGCCTGTGTCAGCACATTACGGCGGGGATGATCATTGATTTCTTCCGGAGTCAGGCTGCCTGCGTCCAGCATTTCCTGAACTACTGTCTGATCTATTGTCAGTTGTTTTAAACTCTGATCCCTATACAAATATGCTCTGCAGTCGCCTACATGTGCGACCCAGATAGTATCTGAATCCAGCACAACGATCGTCAGAGTCGTACCCATGCCCTGAGAATCTTCGTTCTCAAGAGATCCCAGATACACCTTGACATTGGCCTTCTGCACAGTTTCAATAAGCAGATCCTCTGTACTCTTCTGCTGCTCATTACCTTCACCGAAACTTGACTTAAGCTTCTCATGGACATAAGAAATTGCCACACTACTGGCCAGCTCACCGCGATTATGTCCGCCCATACCGTCTGCTAGAGCACAATAGAAATAGCCGCTTCCTGTATCATCGGGCAGGAAATAGCTATCTTCATTGTTGGCTCTCACATGTCCGACATGTGACGCACCGGAATATTTCAAGTTTTCCCGCATGCTTCTAGACTTCTCCTTAACTGGCCACAAGCAGCCATTATGTCTGAACCGAGCTCACGTCTTATCGTGGCATTGATTCCATTTTGTATTAGCAGCTGCATGAATTTCTGCATCGTTTTTCTGTCACTGGCCTGATATCCGCCGCTTTCCAGCTCATTGGCAGCTATCAGATTAACATGGCATAGCATGCCGTTAAGCTGTTTTGCCAATTGTCTGGCATGAGCAGGTTGATCATTGATGCCGCGAAACATTGTGTATTCAAAAGAAATACGTCTGCCTGTTTTCTCAGTGTGATTGCGGCAGGCTGCCAGCAGCTTATCGTATGTGTATACCTTGGCTATCGGCATCAGACGTTCGCGAATCTGCTGATCTGGCGCATGCAGCGACACTGACAGAGTCACCGGCAGACCTTCATCGGTAAATTTTAGCATGTCGGGAACAAGTCCGCAAGTTGAGACGGAAATGTGCCTCAAACCAATGTTAAGTCCAGTAGGGTCATTTGCCAGTTTTAGGAAATTTACCAGATTATCATAGTTGTCTAGAGGCTCGCCAATTCCCATTATTACAACATGGCCGATCCTCTGACCACTATCCCGTCCGATTATTGCCACCTGTGCCAGCATTTCTCCATAAGAGAGATCACGGCCGAAGCCGGCCCCTGTTGAAGCACAAAATGTACAGCCCATTTTACAGCCAGCCTGTGATGACAGACAAACAGAATAGCCATGCTTATACTTCATCAGAACACTCTCAATCGTATTGCCATCATAGAGTCTGAATATATATTTCGTAGTTTCATCTATGGCTGATATTTTCTTATCAGCAATTGTTAAGCCGCCAATATAGAAATCCTCAGTAATCTTAGCACGCAGATCCTTGGAAATATCAGTCATAGATTCTGTATCAACAACACCTCTGGCCATCCATTTATGTATCTGAGCTGCTCTAAATGCAGGCAGCTGCTTCTCTCTTACCCATTCCTGCCAGTCGGTTATTGTCATATCATAAAAATTTCTCATTTTATTTTCTCCAGTCTGGCTATGAAGAAGCCATCGGTTGACTGCCTGTCGGGCATAAGCTGAATATATCCATTTTTTGCCTGATTCACAATATCAGCATCTGCTGTCAGCAGCTCCTGAGGCAATTTATTTGTTATATCTACAGCTGCAAAACCATCTGAGTTTTCTGACTCCTCGAGGAACCATTTGATCTGATCCTGATTCTCCTCGGGATTAATCGTACAAGTACTGTAAATCAAGGAGCCGCCGGCTTTTACCAGTTTTGATGCGTTATTCAAAATGCTTCGTTGCAGCGTAATCAGTTCCTGTATCCTGTCATAATCCATATTCAGCCTGATCTCCGGCTTGCGTCCAAGCAATCCGAGTCCGCTGCAAGGAACATCAGCGACTACGATATCATAAAGCTCTTCACTGGTGCTAAATTCTGCCGCATCTCCAACGACAATATTGATTGATTTTAGTTTAAGCCGCTCCGCCTGTTCTTGAATCAGCTGCGCTCTGTGCGGCTGCAGCTCGAGAGCGGTGATTTTAGCGGTGTCAGACATGAGCTCTGCTAGATGGGTTGTTTTGCCGCCTGGTGCAGCGCAGAGGTCGATAATTCTATCATTCTTATTCGGACAGGCCACATGCGAAGTAAGCATAGCAGCTTCATCCTGTGCGGTTACAAGTCCGTCTTGCCAGGCGATAAGATCGCGCAGACTGTTGCCTGCGAGTTTGAGATGGACGGCTTCTGGAAGATATGATCCAGGTTCTGCCTCAAGTCCGTCCTCACTCCATTCATGAATCAAATCTGCCGGATCAGCCAACATTGTATTTACACGAAGACTAGTCCAGGGTTTGGGCTCGAGATAAGCTTCGGCAAGACTTACTGCTCTATCATACCCGTACCATTTTTTCAGTGAGCCAAATAGCCAGGTAGGCAGACCATAATTCAATGCTTCCAGCTTGCGCGGGATCTGAGGTTTGGCTCTCAGCCAGCTTCTAAGCACAGCATTTACATAAGAAGCTGCCCCCTCATGAGCAAAAAAACGCGCCAGCTTGACACTCTCATCGACCGCGGCAGCTTCGGTCACACTATGAGCCTTGGTGAGCTGCCATATACCAAAACGCAATATAGTTCTGATCCAGGGATCGATTTGTTCAAGTGGTTTTGACGAAACTTTTTCTATCTGCCAGTCGATCATAGGCAGCCAGCTGATCGTGCCATAAACGGAAGCAGAGGCAAATGCTCTGTCCCTGCTATCCAGTCGGTCTTCATCCAGGATCTTAAGCGAGCTCAGGTTGGAATAGGCTCCCTCTTCAAGAACACTGTGAAGTAATCTTGCGGCAGCTGCTCTCGCTGGATCAGAAGCGAATTTCCTCTTATTCTTAACGTCTGCCATTACGGCCTCTCGATAGCAAAATCAATCTAAGCAGCGAGGCAAAGGCTGATAGCGCTGAAGCTACATAAGTCATAGCAGCAGCAGACAATACCTTGCGTGCGCTTTTTAGCTCTGCATCCCCTAATATACCCTGCTCTTCCAGCAGACGCAAAGCTCTGGAGCTGGCATTAAATTCTACAGGTAGTGTAATCAAATAGAATAAAAAGGCTCCAAAAAACAGGATTATACCCAGCTGAATCAGAAAAGATAGCTGAAGAATTATCCCAAAAATTGCCATATACGGACCTATGGAAGAACCAAACTGAGCCACGGGCACAAGCGCTCCGCGTATTTTATTAGGCACATAGCCAGTCGCATGCTGAATAGCATGCCCTGCTTCATGAGCAGCTACGCCGATAGCCGCAATTGAGTTGTCGCCATATGTGGATTCAGACAGTCTTAGTACATTGGTGCGCGGATCGAAATGATCAGTAAGATGACCTTTGACACCTTCTATAGTTACTTGCTGCAAACCATTTTGATCCAGGATACGTCTGGCTGCCCTGACACCTGTATAACCGCTCTGAGCAGTCATACCGCTGTATTTCGCAAATGTAGATTTCACCTTCGCTGATGCGAATAGTGAAAGCAGCAAGGCTGGGATAACCAATATGAAATACCAGATATCAAATCCCATCATCATACCGGTGGCTCCGCCAAGAAATCCTTGTTGGCTATAGCTCTGCCCATATAAGGATAATACGGCTGATAAATTAATAATAGGCATCATTCATCGCCTCCCATAACCTGTCCAAGTCTATAATTGTGCGCACAATCGCGACAGTGCATACGCTTGCCTGATTGATTCTGAACCTCGAGCAGGTCCAGAACACCATCGCCTGTTGCTACCCGTACCAATCCACCGCAAGAGCAAATAGTTCCAGGTTCAAGTGAACGAGACGCCTCGGTCAAGTCCTGGTCATAGCAGACCTGCGTGCGGTGAACTTTTAGCTTTTTGCCGCCGCAATAAGTATAAGCTCCGGGCCAGGGATATAAACCACGCACCATATTATGTATTTCTCTGGCCGATTTAGACCAGTCAATTTCGCCCATGTTCCGATTGAGCATGCCAATGGTTAGAGCTTCAGCTTCATTTTGCGCATAAGGTACGATGTCACCGCTGGTATAGTCGCGAATGGCCTGAGGCAGCATTCTGGCTCCGAGCTTCGACAGCTTCTCAAGCATCGCTTCTGAATCTATATTTTCCGGGATATGGACTGGCTGCTGTGTAAGTATTTCGCCGGTATCCATTCCCGCATCCATCATCATTATGGTTATGCCTGTATCCTGCTCGCCATTTATCAATGACCATTGTACGGGAGCAGCGCCTCTGTATTTAGGCAACAGCGAGGCATGCACATTAAGACAGCCCAGCGACGGCAGATCGAGCAGATTTTGCGGCAATATCTTGCCATAGGCGGCTGTTACGATCATATCAGGCGCAAGCTGTCTTATTTCCTGTTCAATATCCGGTCCGCGCAGGCTGGCCGGCTGCAGAATGGGTATATCATATTTAAGCGCCAGCTCCTTGACGGGCGGCGCTGTCAGTATCTGTTTCCTGCCTTGAGGTTTATCTGGCTGACAGACAACGCCAACGATCGGGAAACCCTGATCGATTAGAGTTTGCAGCACAGGTACGGCAAAAGCCGGTGTTCCCATAAACAGGATCTTGATTTTCATTGCGAAATTAATTCCCCCTCAACTTTGTCTCTAAACAGTATTCCATCTAAATGGTCTGTCTCATGAGATATACAAACAGCTGTAAGCTCCTCAGCTCTCATCTCAAAAGGCTGTCCATTGCGGTCAAGTGCCTTGAGCACCAGACTGGCCGGTCTCTCGACATCGCCGTAGCTGCCAGGTATCGATAAACAGCCCTCCTGACCAATCTGTGAACCTTCTGCATCAGTAATGACCGGGTTGATTGCAACAACCGGCTCATTGCCATCATGAAGATCCATCACGAATAATCTTCTCAATATTCCGACCTGCGGTGCGGCCAGACCTATACCATTATTCTCATACATTGTCTCAAACATATCGTCGATCAATATCTGAAGTCTGTCATCAAACTTCGTTATTTCTCTGCTCTTCTTGCGCAGAGTCTCATCACCATCGACTAATACTTTTCGTAAAGCCATTTTCTATCATTCCTTCCGCGTATATGTACATATTTATTTCCGTGGGTATTATATCACAGCATCTGCCAGGGTTCGACATCTATAGTTACAGACAGAGGCGACAAGTCGGCGCGGCCAACTGTAAGGGCCATAAACCTTGCGATAAGGGCTTGATGCTGTCCATACAGAAGCATACGCCAACGATATCTTCCGCGTATTTTGCTAAGAGGTGCTCTTGCTGGTTCAGTGATTTCGATTGCCGCATGATCAGGATGATCACTCTGCCATTTGCACATAGACTGATACAGTCGGTCGATACGCTCCCGCACATCCATGTCATTCTGGCCTGCCAGCACGATCAGACCGATTGAGCCAAACGGCGGATATTTCATCATCTTGCGAAAAGCGATCTCCTGGCGGTAGAAGGCTTCATAGTCCTGCGTTGCCGCTGCCCGAAGCGCATAATCATCAGTATTATAAGCCTGAATGATAACCTGACCGGCATCGCTTGACCGCCCTGCCCTGCCAGCGGCCTGAACGATTAATTGAAAAGCTCTTTCAGATGCACGAAAATCTGACATGCCCAGCAGCTGGTCGGCTGCCAGGATGCCGACAGCAGTCACATTAGGAAAATCATGGCCTTTTGCAATCATCTGTGTGCCAATCAGAACATCTGCCTCATGCTCAGAAAACCGTTTAAGAATATCGGCATGTGCAGTCCTGCCGGATGTTGTGTCCTGGTCCATCCTGAGCGTTCTTATACCGGCAAAAGCCTTCGCTAAATGTTCCTCTACTTGTTGTGTGCCAACGCCAAAACGGCCGATTTGAGCGCTGCCGCAGAGCGGACATTTCTTAGGTATCCTGCTGATCTTGCCGCAATAATGGCAGATCAGGCTATCATTGTCATTTCTACCGGGATCATAGCCAGCGCCTGAACCGACAGAAGCATGACTCGTCATGGAAACACTGCAGCTGCTGCATTTAACTGTCTGCCCACAAGAACGGCAAAGTACAAAAGAAGAGTGCCCGCGGCGATTAATGAAGATCATCGCCTGTTTTTTATTATCCATAACATCTTGCAGAGCGGCCTGCAGAGGTCTGCTGAAAATCGTCCTGTTGCCTGATCTTAATTCCTCCCGCATATCAGCAATAATGGTTTGCGGTAAGCCGGCGCTACCGATTCTCTCCGGCAAACGCAGCAGAATGGAACGGCCGACTTCTGTACGGTAGAAGCTCTCGACCGAAGGAGTCGCGGAACCAAGAACCAGAGCGGCACCATGCATATGTGCTCTCATTCTTGCGATATCACGGGCATGATAGCGCGGATGAGTTTCCGATTTATAGCTGCTCTCCTGTTCTTCATCAAGAATGATCAGACCGATCGTATCAAGAGGCGCGAAGATCGCAGAACGGGCCCCAACTACAAGGCGCACCTCGTTTCTTAAAATACGCTGCCATTGTTCATAGCGCTCCGCAGGTGTCAGCCGGCTGTGTAAGACCGCGACATCATTGCCGAACCTGCTCCTGATACGGAAGACCATTTGTGGTGTAAGTGAAATCTCAGGAACGAGAATTATGACGCTCCTGCCATCGGCCAGGGCTTGTCTGGCACTCTGAAGATAGACTTCGGTCTTGCCGCTGCCGGTTATACCGTAGAGCATACACTCCTGCAAAGTTCCAAGCTCCCTGGCAGTATTCATCGAGCTGCAGATCCTCTCGACTGCCTGCTGCTGATCTGAATTCAGCATGAAATCATCTACTATTTCATGATCATCAGAGT
>JAAYFZ010000430.1 GCA_012727965.1 Clostridiaceae bacterium | reverse complement strand
TTTCGTAGTAGATCTGCGTTTTCCTTCCAATTTACAGTGCAGAGGCTTGTTTGGATCGCCATTGATGCGAATATACCAGTCAAAACCATCTTTCCTGACCACGATTTTGCTAAAGTAAGCTTCGATGACGGATTCCTGGAACCGGCCACCAAAAACACACAATTTTCGGCCATGAAAATACATAACGAGCGGCCATGAAAACACAGAAATCCGGCCACGCAAGTGCATAAGAATCGGCCACTGAAATACATAAGTGGCAGAGGACAAATCCTGCAGGATGGTAATATATTCATCACAACAACGCAGGAGGCACAAGAAATGGAGGATTTCGAAATGTATTCAAAAATTCAACAAGCCAAGAACCAGGGGTTTAGCAAAAATGCGACGGCAAGCAACCTCGATCTCAACTGGCGAACGGTAGACACCTATTGGGACATGACGCCGGAAGAGTACGCGCAAAAGCGACAATCAATGTACAACAGCGGTATAGATGAATATCAGAATGTTGTACTTCAGTGGCTTTACGAGTACGAAGACATCAGCGCTGCACAAATAAAGGATTGGCTGCAGGAACACTACGACGAGGTATTTAAGGACAGAACGGTGAGACGATTCGTTTTGAGCTTGCGGCAAGCACACGACTTGCTAAGAGTAAAAGGCAAGCGCGAATTTGAGGCCGTTCCTGAAATGCCACCAGGCAAGCAGCTGCAAGCTGATTTCGGATTCTACAACGCCCAACGTCTTAGTGGTGCTAGGATCAAACTATTCTTTGTCATTTTCATTCTGGCCCATTCTCGTTATAAATATGTGGTCTGGCAAACAAAACACTTCAACAGCAGGGACTTTGTTGTCGCATTGGAAGCCTGTATGCAGCATATTGGTGGCCGCCCACAACAACTGGTTATCGATCAAGACCGACTAATGGTAGTCAAAGAGAATGCTGGTGATATTATATTTACAGATGAGTTCGAGAGGTGTAAAACTAGGCACAATTTAGATGTTTATGTGTGCAGAAAACACGACCCTCAATCAAAAGGCATGGTCGAATCCGGCGTCAAATTTGTGAAGTATAATTTCGCCAGAAACCGTACGTTCATTAATCTTGAGCAATGGGAACTGGATTCTCAGGCCTGGCTGGTACGTACTGGTAATGGCAAGGTTCATGAAGAAACCAAAAAGATACCGGCAGAGATGCTATTAGACGAAAAACCACATCTCCAACCGGTAATCATTACAACAAGTCTCGAGCCTTGCACTGACATGGTAACAACCCCAGTCCTAAAAAACAACACTATTCGCTATCGTGGAAACAAATATTCAGTACCAAAAGGATCATTTATTGAACATGCCAAGGTGCTTGTCAAAGAAGACTCTGGCATGCTGTTTATCTGTTCTGTGGATGGCGAAATAATACTAACTTCGCCAGTCGCTTCAGGCAGGGGTGAGCTAATAACAAACAGGCACCATCAAAGAGATATATCTGAAAGCGTTAGTAGTCTTGTGGAAGAGGTAGTGGAGCTTCTCGGCGGAACGACTCAAGCCAGACAATTCATAGACAGGATCAAAAAGGCTAAGAGACGGTATATTCGTGATCAACTCACTATCATTCGAACTGCAGCAATAAAGTATAGTAGCGATATTATCAAGAAGGCCATGCAGGATTGTCATGACTGTCAGACTGATTCAGCTGTGGATTTCAGAGACTTCGCAATCAACTGGAGTCGTCAGATGACAATCGAAGAGTACGAAGAAATCACAATTATCAACAAGCCATTGGTGGAGAAACCCCTTCATGTTATTGAATTCCCTGGTGTTAAACAACATTCTCCTGACATCTATCAGAAGATTCTTGAGAAGGGGGATGCCTGACATGAATGACAGTCTGACAATTCTCAAGAACCAACTAAAAGAGCTTAAACTTAAACACCTGGCTGCACAGATAGATCAGATCATTCTTGAGTCCAGAGGTGTAGACAAGTCTTACAGTGAATACCTGCAAGATGTTCTTGCCATAGAAATCGAGCAACGAAGAAAAATAAGTTTAAGTACACGCTTGCGCTACGCTAACCTGCCGACCTTCGATAAGCCTTTGAACATAGATCAATATGACTTCGCTTGCCGTAGCGGGGTCACAAAGCGACAGATGCTGGAAATATGCAGTCAGTTCATCTGGATAGATCGAGGCTACAACATCATGCTTCTTGGCGGTTCTGGCCTTGGTAAGAGCTTTCTGGCGTCTTACATTGGCTACAAGGCTATGGAAAACGGCTATAACGTTGTGTACGTCACAATGCACCAGCTGGCGCATATGCTCAAGACTGAAGAAGCGCTTAGTCGCAGCAGAAGCAAGATGAAACGCCTCAGGGCTTGTGATCTGCTTATTCTCGACGAAGTAGGTAACGCCATGCTTGATCGCCAAGAAGGAAACAAGCTATTCCAGTTGCTGATGGATTTTTATCAGAAGACTTCCATCATTGCAATCTCTAACAAAGGCGTGAGCGACTGGGCACACACACTCGGCGATAACGTTGGTACAACGGCTATTATGGACAGACTGCTGCATCACTGTGAGGTCTTTAACATTGACGGAGATAGCTGGCGACTTGAGAATAAAACCAACATACTTGCTGACCTACTTGATCCAAAATAATACAACAATGCCTGCACTATCTCTTTGGTAGTGCAGGCTTCAATATAAATATGTTATAGTAGCAACAGTATTTTTATCATCAATTTTACTTATGCGTTTCCGTGGCCGAATATTGTGTACTTTGTTGGCCGCGACTTATGTATTTGCGTGGCCGTTTTCTCTGCACTTTTGGTGGCCAGTTCCAATGATTTTTTACTCATGGTGTTTCCTCCATATTAATTTGATTTGTTCTGGTTTATTGACCCTCAATTTTCATCCAAAAAAGCGAGAAAGAGGTTTTTCATATCTCGCTATAAAAGGAATATTTTAGATCTTGACAGGTTTCCCTCTTAGATGGTACTATTG
>JAAYFZ010000429.1 GCA_012727965.1 Clostridiaceae bacterium | reverse complement strand
AGGATTTGGCTTCTTCATCCCTGATAATAGGGAGCAGGAAGATGTCTTCCTATCGGCTGAAAACTTAAATGGAGCTTTGCACAATGACCGCATCATGATTCGTGTTCACAAAAGTGATGGACGTTCCCGTGAAGGTGAAGTGACACGAGTATTAGAAAGGGCAAATAAAACGATAGTGGGCACCTTTGAAAAGGATCAAAATTTTGGTTTTGTAGTCCCTGATGATAAACGAATTAGTATGGATATTTTTGTTCCAAAAGATGAACTGAATGGAGCAAAGAATGGCTACAAGGTTGTAGTGGAAGTAACAAAATGGTCAAGTAAGCGTAGAAACCCAGAAGGGAAAGTCATTGAAGTACTCGGTCACAAGGATGATGTAGGTACCGATATCCTATCCATTATAAGGCAATTTGAATTACCAGAGACGTTTCCCGAAGAAGTTATCCAAGCAGCAAAGGATATTCCACAAACTATATCCGAGGAAGAAATCAGCAATAGAAGAGATTTACGTGATCTACGCGTTATAACTATGGATGGAGCTGATGCAAATGACTTAGATGACGCTATATCTATTGAGAAGAAATCCAATGGGAACTTCCTTCTAGGTGTCCATATATCTGACGTGAGCTATTATGTTGAAAAAAAAGGCATTATTGACAAAGAGGCTTTTGAACGAGGTACTAGTGTTTATCTGGTAGATCGTGTAATACCTATGCTACCAAAAGAGTTGTCCAATGGAATTTGCAGCCTGAACCCCAATGAGGACCGCTTAGCTTTTTCTGTTTTTATGGAAATAGACAGCGAAGGTAAAGTAATAAATCATGATATTATGGAAAGTGTTATCCGATCCAAGGAGCGTACGGTATATGAAGATGTATCTAAAATTTTAGAAGACAATGACAAAGAGTTAATTGAAAGTTATAAAGACTATGTAGATGATTTCCGTGATATGGAGACTCTAGCTCAGATTCTTAGAGATAAGAGAATTCGCAGAGGAAGCATAGATTTTGACCTGGATGAGACCAAGATTGTACTGGACCTAAAGGGAAAGCCAATTGATGTAATGCCCTATGAACGGGGTGTTTCCAACCGAATAATTGAGGAATTTATGTTGGTATGTAATGAAACAGTTGCTGCGTTCATGACATGGAACGAGATACCCTTTGTATATCGAATCCACGAAGAACCTACAGTTGAGAAAATCTTAGAGTTCAATGATTTTATTCACAATTTCGGTCATCATTTAAAGGGTGTTGGTGGGAAAATTCATCCCAAGTCTCTACAGAGCCTTTTAGAAAAAATTAAGGGAAGCAGAGAAGAGGCAATCATTAGCACTGTAATGCTTAGATCATTGCAAAAAGCAAAATATAGCAGTGATAATCTGGGACATTTTGGTTTGGCAGCTAAGGATTATTCTCATTTTACAGCTCCTATCAGGCGATATCCTGATTTGATAATCCATCGTATTATCAAAGATTTTATCAATGATAAGATGGATAAAAAAGAAAGAAAGCGTTTGAGCAAAAATCTTCCTGAAATGTGTGAACATTGCTCCAAAAGAGAGCGGGTAGCCGATGAAGCAGAACGAGAAACCGATAATCTGAAGAAGGCTGAATACATGATGGATAAAATCGGTATGGAATATGATGGCATCATATCTGGTGTTACCAACTATGGCATTTTCGTACAGTTAGCAAATACAGTAGAAGGATTGGTTCGTGTAACTGCATTGGATGATGACTATTATGTTTATAACGAGAAACATTATTGCTTGATAGGAGAACGAACCAGAAAGGTTTATCGCTTGGGAGATACCATGAAGATTCGCGTAAGCAAGGTTGATATTACTACGAGGAATATTGATTTCGTACTTGCATAAGCTGTATATTGGCTAAGGTTGAAAGTGGTTCTCATTTGACATAAACGT
>JAAYFZ010000428.1 GCA_012727965.1 Clostridiaceae bacterium | reverse complement strand
TTCATATTACTTGAACAACTATTTGCTCCAGAACTTCACCAATCGGCCTATGAATGACCAGATCGGCTCTTTCATCAAACTGACCGGGATCTCTGTTGATCAGCACCAGATGATTTCCGTTGAACTCATTAATCAGCCCGGCTGCTGGATAGACTACGAGAGAGGTGCCTCCGATAATCAGCATATCTGCTCGCGAAAGCATTTCTATTGATTGTCGCAGAACCTCCGAGTCAAGGCCTTCTTCATACAAAACTACATCTGGCTTGATAATGCCGCCACATGTACAATGGGGAATTCCCGAAGATTCGAGCATAGCAGATATTCCATAACTCTTGCGGCAGTTCATGCATATATTGCGGTGTATACTGCCATGTAGTTCCAGAACATTACGACTGCCAGCGGCCTGGTGCAGGCCATCAATGTTTTGAGTGATGACTGCAATTAGGCGTCCGGCTGCTTCAAGCTCAGCTAGTTTGTGATGTGCAGCATTTGGTTTAGCATCGGGTAAAAGTAGTTTATCACGGTAAAAGTCGAAAAACTCCTTAGTATGTCTATCAAAGAAAGTGCGGCTTAGCATAATTTCCGGAGGGTACTTGTATTTCTGTGAATAGAGACCATCTGCACTTCGGAAATCGGGAAGCCCGCTCTCAGTTGAAACACCAGCACCACCGAAGAAAACAATTCTCTTAGAAGCATCTATCATCGTTTGCAGTTTTTCGATCACATCAAAAATGTACATATGCTTTACCACCTGAATAAAGTATATCAGATTGCTGATTCTATATGATGCATACATATTTTGTTATTCTGTCGAATTGATTCTTTATCTGCTAAACTATTCATGGTGAGAAAATGCTGTCGCCAACTATAATTATTAGCATATGGAGAATAACAAAATGAGTAAATCATTACACCCACAAGCTGTCACAAGAGAATATTTCGACAGTATTTTGTTGGAGCAGCGTCTGATTGGAGCAAAAGAACCAGATACTTCAATCACGATCTATGGAGAGAAATTTACCACTCCGATCATGACAGCGGCGCTGTCTCATCTGAAAACCTTCAATCCGGATACACAAGCTCCGATGGAAGCATATGCCATCGGAGCAGCGTCAGCGAATACTGTTCATTGGATCGGAATGTCAGAGAGTGAAGAATTCCGTTCTGTTATGGCATGCGGCGCGAAAACCATTCGTATTGTAAAACCGTATGCAGATACGAGTAAAATATTCGCTCAGCTGCAGGAGGCTGAGGTCTGCGGAGCGTTTGCTGTTGGCATGGATATTGATCATACATTCGGGCTTGATGGCAGTGCTGACCTGTGTATGAATGAGAAATTGGCGATCTTCGATCAGAGTGAGTGGAGAGAATTCATTTCTGCTGTAAAACTTCCATTTGTGATGAAAGGCGTACTTAGTGTGCAGGATGCGGTGCTTGCTGCGGAAATGGGTGTTTCTGGAATCGTGGTATCACATCATGGCGGCCGCATGCCAAGTGCAGTTCCGCCTCTTATACTGCTGCCTGAGATCAGAAAAGCATTGGGGAAGGATTTCCCGATCTTCATAGACTGCGGTATCGCTTCAGGCATAGATGCCTATAAGGCCTTGGCTTTGGGCGCAACGGCGGTTAGTGTCGGTGCACATCTGATGAAGCTGGCCATCAAGGAAAACGGTGAAGCCGTTGCTGATCGTATCAGGGAAATGAATCTTGAGCTTAAGGGCATGATGGCTTTTACCGGTGTGGCAGATACAAATTCATTTGATCCGACTGTAATTCATTATCGGAATTTTTGAATAAGCAGCTTGATACAAGGAGGAGTTTATGCGAATAGGAATAAATCACGTGCCAAGTCATTCAGATCCAGAGGAGTGGGCCGATATACTGGTAAAAGAAGGTTACAGGGCGACAGTTTTCCCAGTGAATTATTTAGCGAAGGATAGCGTTATAGGTGCATATGTTAAAGCGGCTAAGGAAAGAGATATTTTGCTTGCCGAGATAGGAATCTGGGATTCGCCGTTTCAGAAGGACCCGGTGAAAGCGGAACAGGTTATTGAGAAGAGCTATCGCAGTCTGGAGCTGGCGGACCATGTTGGCGCCAGTTGCTGTGTAAATGTCTCAGGAGGCACAGGCGATCCCTGGTATTTTCTGGATAGAGGAAACTTCGGAGATGAAATATATCAGCGAAATGTTGAGTTCATTCAGACAATGCTGGATAAGGTCAAACCTAAGAATACTTACTTCACACTGGAACCGATGCAGTGGATGCTGCCCGATTCTCCGGAGCAATATGCTCAGCTGATCCGAGATGTTAATAGAGAGCGTTTTGCAGTTCATATGGATATCGTCAATTGGGTCAAGGACCCTTATAGCTATACACATCAGGAAGAGCTGATAGATCAGGCATTTTCACTTCTTGGACCACATATTCGCAGCTGCCATCTAAAAGACTGCAGACTTGATGTAGGTCTTACTGTTGCGATCAGAGAAGTCCTATTGGGAGAGGGCGATGTTCCGATCCGTTACTATTTGGAACAGATTAACAAGCTTGATCCGGATATGCCAGTACTTCTCGAACACTTGCCGGACATGGATGCCTATCGTCGCGCGAAGAAGAATCTTGATGAGATTTGGTTGTAAAACATAGTATATATTGTTGTCAATATCGAAAACGGATAATGACAAATTGTGCATTGTGCATATAGTTCATATCAAAAGTCCTCAGATGAAGCAGGTTTATAATGTGATATTATTAGATGGTTAATATTGTAGACGGAGGACAGCGATGATGCTTTCAGCCATGGCTTTGAATGAGATTTATGCTATTGTTTTTTACATAGCAGCTCTCGTCTGCATTGTTGTTGGTGCATATGTTTTCGTTATTAATTCGTCGGCAAAACTAAACAGATTCTTTTGGCTTATCAGTATTGCGCTTGGTATATGGGCTTTTTCGTATAGTATGATCAGTGCATCTGATACATATGAAGCTGCTCTGGCCTGGAATCGTGTCAGTTCTGTAGGCTGGGGCTTGGTTTATAGTCTTCTGCTTCATTATTTCCTGATTCTAAGTGATCAGGAGAAGTATCTTGCTACTGTTTTCCATCATTGGCTTTTGTATTTGCCTGCGTTTTTTGTTGTCTATGTATTTGGTATAAATGGCGATATAGCGACAGCTGAGTTTGAGCTTGTTAAGACCTCGGCTGGGTGGGCTAATATATCTGAGGACAGCTTGTTTGATTTGATCTTTTATGGCTATTACGTCTTGTATTCAGCATTGTGTTTATTAGCCTTAATGTTCTGGTGGCGCAAATCAGAAGATCGTAAGGTCAGGAAAACTGTACTAATTCTAATTGTATCTTTTGCCGTAAGCATTTCTATAGGTGGCTTAACAGACGTAATATTCAGAAGCTCAATGCAGGAGATAAGACCTCAGCTGGGCGTTATATTCGCGATACTTCCGGTTTTCTCTGTTTTATATTCTGTCAAGAAGCACGGTATTATGAGACCTGGGAATTTGTTTGTTGACCGTATGAACGGAAGAGTTCTTTCGTATGAGAAACGAGCTGGCATCTACAGTATTATTGCGACTGTTATGATTGTTGGCAGCTTCGTATACTTATTTGCTGATTATCTACTGGTAAGAAGCTCAATCAGCAGTGTGATCCTGTTAAGCTTTTTCCTTTTTTCTCTTGGCATTTACATAGGGATTCTGCCAAGTCTCAATCTTAGTGAAAAAGCGCAGGATCTGCAGCTGGGATTAGCTATGGCAGTACTTACGCCTCTGCTCACACTTTATTTGTATCGAGATGAATATAACAATGTCATTTGGGCATTACCAATAGTTCTTATGATCATTACTACAGTTTTTCATAATAAGTCTATTCTTATCGCTATTTTTGTATCGGCAGTCGTCTTTGAATCTATTCTTTTCTTTTCTGATACAACTATTTATTCTGAACTAAGCAGAAGTGATTATAATCAGCGGATCGTTTTGTACTTTGTTACCGCTGGCCTGGTGAATTTTATTAGCATCATTTATCGTCAGAGACTTATTGAAAATGAGAGACAAACAGACATTCAGAGGCAAATATCCACGATCTCCTCGTCTTTTATAAATGTGAATGAAAGTACATTGAATGACAAGATAGACAGTATCCTTCATCAAAGCGGCGTATATCTGAATATGGACAGAGCATGCTTGTTTCGAGAAGAAAAGAATGTATCGACGATCAATCGAACCAATTTTTGGTGCGCACAGGGATATGAGTACAGCTCGGATGATCACATTAGTCTTGACCGCGGCACTATCAGATGGATACTTTCTGAACTAAAGAAAAGTCAGTATGTCTATATTGAAAATGTTGATGATTTACCGGAAACTGCAAAATTTGAACGTGAGCTGCTCAAATCTTTGAAAATCAAAACATTTATGGCCGTTTCGATAACGAAAAATGATGTGCTTGATGGTATTTTGTGTTATGAGTCGTACGAAGTAAACAGCAGCTGGAAGCCTCGTCAGAAGGAAGCGTTGTTGATTATCGCTAATATACTGTCTGATGCGATTTCTAAGGTGGAAGCTGAAACCAAAATTCATCATCTGGCATATTATGATGCCCTGACTGGTCTCCCCAATCGTACATCCATGAAAATGCTGATAGAAAGAGAAATAGCCAGATCTCAGAAGAATACTCACAATTTTGGAGTATTGCTATATGATCTGGATGAGTTTAAGTACATTAATGATTCTCTTGGACATGATGCCGGCGATGTTATGATCAGAAGTATTGCCTCCAGACTTAAGTCAATTACTGGTGAGAAGGCAATGGTCTGCAGGTTCGGCGGAGATGAGTTTTTGACTATAATTCCGAATATTGATTCAAATGAATCGCTGATGCTGATAGCTAAGAGATCACTTGATGTTTTCAAGGAGCCTGTAGTACTGGATCATCAGAGCTTCTTTATCTCGGCAAGCTGTGGAGCAGCGGTTTATCCTCAGGATGGACTTGATGTTGAAACACTTGTCAGAAGTGCGGATCTGGCGATGTATAAATCGAAAGGTATTGGCAAGAACATTGTTACGTTCTGCACAGAAGAGCTTAAATCCAAGGTTGATGAAAAAACCAGGCTCATTAATGATCTTTACAAGGCAATTGAAAACAATGAACTTGTTTTATACTATCAGCCTCAAGTCGATTTGATGAGCGGAACTATTACTGGCTTCGAAGCATTGCTGCGCTGGATGCATCCTGAAAGAGGACTGCTGCCGCCTGGTATATTTATTCCTTTGGCTGAGCAAACTGAGCTTATTCACAGTATTGGCAAATGGGTCATCAAGGAAGCTTGCAGACAAAATGTCGAGTGGCAGGACATGGGCTATGATCCCAAGGTAATGGCTGTTAATCTCTCTGTCGAACAGTTCAGAAACCGACGCTTGACCAGCATGATTACAGAAGAATTAGCGATCAGCCGGCTTGCACCAGAGTATCTGGAAATTGAGATCACAGAGAGCATAGCGATTTCAGCGCCTGATTACATAGCAAGCGTTTTGCGGCAGTTTAAAGAGTTGGGTGTTTCGATTTCGATTGATGATTTCGGCACAGAGTACTCATCTCTTAGTCGTCTCAAGGATCTGCCGATTGACAATATTAAGATGGCGATGGAGTTTGTCAGAGGAATTGGCAGAAGCTCAAGAGATGAGGCTATAGCAGCGTCTATTATTAATCTTGCTAAGAGCCTTGGACTTAAGACGATAGCAGAGGGTGTTGAAACTGAGGAGCAGCTGAAATTCCTAATTGATAATGACTGTGAGCTGGTTCAGGGCTTCTACTTTTATCGGCCTATGCCGGCAAAAGACGCGAAAAAACTGCTGGAAAGAGAAAACAGCAGAGTTTTTAATGTGGAACTTGATACAAATAAATAATAAGAGGTTCAGAATGAGTGTTACTAATAGCATGAGCAGGCAAGAAAAGAGAAAATTCCTTCAGTCTAAGTATGACTATTACGCGAAATTCAATACTTGGTCTGTAATTGTGGCAACCTTGGCTCAGGTCACCTATTTTGTATCAGACTGTCAGCTGTTTGACAGAGTTGCCTGGGAGACTCTATTGCCAAGAGTGTTCATGCTTTTTCCGTTAGCTATTTTTGTATTCATAAGCAGGCGTGTGAAAGATTACAGAATTATGGTACCGCTTTCCTATTTGATGATTCATGGCATTATGTGGTGTACCATATGGGCAATCTACTATTTGCCTATCAAACAG
>JAAYFZ010000427.1 GCA_012727965.1 Clostridiaceae bacterium | reverse complement strand
GATAAATCCATCTGATGAAGCTCGGCATATTTTCTGATCAATGTATCATCTCTGTCGCTGAATCTTAGTGATACAGTTCCCATGATGTGCACCTCCGTTCTAGGCCATTTAATTGAGACTATTTCATTTTACTGTAATACATAGTATTACAGTAAAATATTATCATGAATAATAACAAACGACAAGCTCATATGTAAACTTAATTGTATTAGTCGTAATAATGTGAGTTGTCGCCAGTTATTCGTCGTAATAATGTGCAGATGATGCCATTTATTCGTTGTAAAAACGTGATTTAGGTGTACAATGGGATTGAGGTGATTGGTATGTATCGATTTGCGTTTGAGCAATTGAAGAATTGGAGAGTTAAGCCTCATAAGAAACCATTGATTATTAGAGGTGCTCGTCAAGTTGGTAAGACCTGGCTGATGAAGCATTTTGGCAGATCGGAATTTGAGGATTTCGTTTACATCAACTTTGATAGCAATCAGCAGATGGTTGATCTGTTCAGTCAGGATCTTCGAGTGGAGCGAATTATCACTGGTTTGGAACTTTATTCAGGTCAGAGAATTATTGCTGGTAGAACTTTACTAATCTTCGATGAAGTGCAAGAGGTACCACAGGCTCTTAATTCTCTGAAATATTTCAATGAGGAGGCTCCTGAGTATCAAATAGTATGCGCAGGCTCATTGCTTGGAATAGCACTGCATGAGGGTACGTCTTTTCCTGTTGGCAAGGTTGAATTTATGGATCTGTACCCTATGTCATTTTTTGAGTTCATGTTTGCAATGGGCAAGGAACAATTCGTTGAAGTACTCAGAAATCAGGATTTCGAAATGGCTGGTACTTTCAGACTTGAGTATATTGAGTATCTGAAATACTACTATTTCGTCGGAGGTATGCCTGAGGCGGTTTCAGTTTTTGCCGAGAGCAGGGATTTCAAAGCAGTTAGAGAAATACAGCGAAGAATTCTTGCTGCATATGAACAAGATTTTTCTAAGCATGCTCCAAATGATGCTGTACCGCGTATTCGCATGCTCTGGAATAGTGTTCCTTCACAATTATCACGTGAGAATAAGAAGTTCATTTATGGTCTTATCAAAGATGGTGCTAGAGCCAGAGAATATGAGTTGGCACTGCTATGGTTACTTGATTGTGGATTAGTCCATAAAGTTAGTCGTGTGAATAAACCAGGTTTGCCTCTCAAGTCTTATGAAGATTTACGCTCTTTCAAATTGTTTATGCTTGATGTTGGTTTGCTTGCGTGTATGTCGCGACTTGATCAGAGTGTACTACTTAATGGGAATGAGTTATTTGAAGAGTTCAAAGGGTCATTGACAGAACAATACGTATTGCAGCAGCTTAAGACTTTGTCAGATACGGAAGTGTATTATTGGACAAATGATCGCGGCAGCGCTGAGGTAGACTTCTTGCTGGATGCTGGAAATGAAGTAATCCCAATTGAAGTAAAGGCAGAGATAAATCTTAAGTCGAAAAGCCTACGAGCGTTTTATGATAAGTTTAAACCAGATAAAATGATTAGAACTTCTATGGCCGGATACAGGCAGGAGGAATTGCTGACAAATCTGCCTTTGTGGGCGATAGAATTAATCGGTTCACCTAAGCAGAACTTGCATCACAAGAAAGGGACGACATATGAACAGAGTGGAGAAGTGGGGAGTTTTTGAAGTTGAGCTGCAGGGCAGGAGTGAAGGCAATCCTTACATAGATTATACGATAGTTGGTGAGTTTTCTCATGATAATGAATGCAAGGAAGTGCTCGGCTTCTACGATGGTGATGGTAAATATATCGTGAGATTCATGCCGTCATTTATTGGCGATTATACCTATAGGATCAGCGGCAGCTTCTCGGATCAGGAGTCTACCGGTTCGTTTGAGGCTGTTGCTCCAAGTGAGGGTAACCATGGTCCGGTCAGGGTAGTTAATGAATGCCATTTTGCCTATGAGGATGGTAAGCCTTATTATTCAATCGGGACTACCTGTTATGTTTGGACGCATCAGAGCATGGAGCTGCAGGAGCAAACGTTGCGTACATTGGCGGCGAGTGCTTTTAATAAGATCCGTTTCTGTGTGTTTCCAAAACATTATGATTATAACTTCAATGAGCCTTTGACCTATCCTTATGTTGGTACGCCCTGTGATAGCTCGGTTCTTACGAGTGACAATTTTGGTGAGTATACTGGCGCAGCGCCGGGCAATGATTGGGATTATTATCGTTTCAATCCAGAGCATTTTCGACATTTCGAGAAGAGGATCCAGGATCTGATGAATCTGGGTATCGAAGCGGACATTATTGTGATGCATCCCTATGATCGCTGGGGCTTCAGTATGATGCCGGCTTCTGCCGATGATCTCTACTGGAGATATGTGATTGCGCGTTTTTCTGCTTATAGAAATGTCTGGTGGTCACTGGCCAATGAGTACGATATCCTGAAAAACAAGACGATCGCGGATTGGGAGCGTTATGCTTCGCTGATCTGTGAGTATGATAAGTATAATCATTTGCGGTCGATCCATAACTGCATACCGTTTTATGATCATAACCGTCCATGGATCACCCATTGCAGCATTCAGCGGCAGGATCTTTACAAGACTGCTGAGTTTACAGATCTCTGGCGGGCGAAGTACCGCAAGCCGATAGTGCTTGATGAGATGGTTTATGAGGGCAACATTCAGCATGGCTGGGGCAATATCAGCGGCAAAGAACTAGTGCGCAGATTCTGGGAGGCAATGTGCCGCGGCGGTTATGCGGGTCATGGCGAGACCTTCTACAATGATGACAATATTCTCTGGTGGTCTCATGGCGGCGTATTGCATGGTGAGAGTGCTGAGCGTTTTGCGTTCATGAAGCAGTTCATGGATGATGTGCCTGGTTATGGACTTAAACCGCTTAAAATGGGTTGGGATGAGGTCGTCGCGGTCGAGGATAGTACGAACTTCACTGGTAAATATGACTATTACCTGTTCTATTATGGCTTCTGCCGTCCATCCTTCCGCTTCTTCGAGCTTGATCAGAACAGTGT
>JAAYFZ010000426.1 GCA_012727965.1 Clostridiaceae bacterium | reverse complement strand
TATTCACAGGACTGACGCCAGCGACATCCTATGACTTCTATGCCAGAGTTGCTGAAACAAGTACTCATGCAGCTAGCCCTGCCAGCGCAAAACTGACAACTTCAACCGAGGCCCTGATCACACCGATTAGCGGTACAGTTGGCATCAGTGGCACAGCTCGTTATGATTCGACAGTTACAGCGAATGTTGAGAGCGTCATGCCGGCAGCAGCCAGAGCTACCCTGACATATGCCTGGTTGCGTGAAGGTGTGGCAATTACAGGAGCTACTACCAGCAGCTATACGATTACAGCAGCAGATATTGGCAAGAATATCTCAGTACGAGTCAGCGGCACAGGCGACTATGAAGGCTCGCTAACCAGCGATGCAGTTGAAGCACTTAAGGCAGTGACTTCAGCACCGGCAGCTCCGACGCTTAGCAGTGCCTCGACCGACACGATCACACTAAACACGATCAGTGGAAGAGAATACAGATTGGGCAGTGATGGAGTATGGCAGATCAGCGGAATCTTCAGCGGATTAGCACCTGACACATCATATGACTTCTACGCCAGGATCGCTGAAACAGCCACTCATGAAGCCAGCCCGGTAAGCACGGCACTGACTGCTTCGACAAGCACAACAAACATCACTCAGATCAGCGGATTACTAGGCATCAGCGGCACAGCCCGGTTCGGCTCAACAATAACAGCCGCGGTTGAAGACGTTATGCCAGCAGCTGCCAGACCAACACTACACTTCATATGGCTGCGTAATGGCAGAATAATTCCAGGTGCATACACCAGCAGCTATACGATCACGACACTAGATATCGGCAGATATATTTCAGTAGTAATTATAGCTGGCAGCGGATACCGCGGCACACTTATTAGCAGTCCAGTCAGAGCAGAAAAAGCCATCGTGACATCTCCTGCTGCACCGACGCTCAAGAGCGCAACAACAAATAAAATTGCACTCAACAAAGAAGCCGGACAGCAGTACAGGCTTGGCAACGGCCCATGGCAGAACTCAGCAGTCTTCACTGGACTTAGACCGGACACATCGTATCAGTTCTATACCAGAAAAGCAGAAACACATACAACAATGGCCAGCGCTCCAAGTGCTGTAGCAGTATTCAAAACAACCGGATCAAAACCAAAACCAAATCCACAACCACCATTCTTCTTCAGAGTCGTCTATATGCCAGTGCGATTTGGTTTCCACTACATCTACATCCCCTATGTCACAATGATTCGCAACAACTCATTCTGGGGATTCTAAACCCTGAAGTTACCCGGATCCAGGCATACCCACTATAAGCTGCGGGTTCAGCACCCTACCGCGACTGCCTGGATCCAGGTGACGATAACAAACAAAATGAGGGTGCTAGCACATTGGCAAAAGATGAGATAGGCTGTGTCCGCAAGGTCACAGCCTTTGTTATCTTAGGAGCAGAACCGGGGAGAGCTAACCGCGGTAAAAATGGCGCTACCTGGCACTGCCATCACACACCGTCACCACCGCTATAACAATCGCTTTCGATATTGGCCAGGCGTCATTCCTTCAGCATCGGCAAAAGTCCGGCAGAAGGCGGAAGCGTCATAGAAGCCGCAGGAGAGAGCGATCTCTGCTAGTGAATGGTCGGTTTCCAGCAGCATTTCGCGGGCGGCTTTAATTCTTAGGGCTGTAAGATATTGTTTGGGCGATCTGTTTTCATAATGCATAAAGATCCGGTAGAGATAGGTGCGGTCGATGCCGATCAGGCGGGCAAGATTTGTGATAGTGATCGGATAAGCAAAATTATCGCGCAAAAAGGACTTGGCTCTTGCCAGGTAACGGTGATCATATATTTGGGGTTGAGCGAGCAGGCTGGACTCATCTAAACGATTGTTGTCTGCAGTGATCTCGGTAGTTTGCAGTTGGCTCATGATCAGGTAAAAATAACCACTTAGACTGAGTTCGCCTTCTGCCGGATTTTCATAGCTCTGCTGCAGATCAGCGAGCAGCCGGTCAGTTAGATCGATCTGGCTGAAACTGCCGATATGCTCATTCTCGTCAAATCCGACGTCTGCCAGTATTGAATCTGACTGGTCACCGGCAAAAGCCATCCAGGCATATGTCCATGGTTCATCCTGATCAGCTTGATAGAAGGTGACCTCGCCCGGCCTGATGAGAAAAGCCTGACCCTCGGCTAGCTCATATACTTTTCCGCCGGTATGAAATTTGCCGCGGCCGGACAGGACAAAATGAATCAGATACTGTCGCCTGATTGCCGGCCCGAAAGAGTGCCCGGGCTCGCAGCGTTCTCTGCCGCAATAAAAAACCTTAAATGGTTGAGCATACATAACAAGACTACCGCCTCTCTTATGCAACAATTATACAATAGTTCGCAACAAACACCATAACAACGAAGCTCGACTTTTGCCTATTATATAATTGTAAAAGCCATATGATTCAGGAGGATGAGAATAATGATCAAAATAACATTTATGGGTGCAGGCAGCACGGTTTTTGCCAGAAATGTTCTGGGTGACTGCATGGCAGTTCCGACACTTTCGGATGTCGAGATAGCTCTCTATGATATCGATCCGATCAGGCTGAGTGAATCGATGGCGATTTTGACAGCCATCAATAATACAACGAATCAAGGCAAGGCAATCATCAAAGAATACGCAGGCGTCGAGAATCGCAAAGAGGCGCTGCGCGGGGCTGATTTTATCATAAATGCTATTCAGGTCGGCGGCTATGAGCCTTCGACTGTCATCGATTTCGAGATTCCCAAGAAATACGGTCTCAGGCAAACAATCGCTGATACTCTCGGAATCGGCGGCATCATGCGTGCCTTGCGGACTATCCCTGTGATGGCTGAATTTGCGGCAGATATCGAGGAAGTCTGTCCGAACGCGCTTTTTATCAATTATACAAATCCGATGGCAATGCTGACCGGTTATATGCAGCGTTATACTAAGGTTAAGACAGTCGGCCTCTGCCACAGTGTCCAGGTCTGCGTACCGACTTTGCTCGAGGGCATCGATCTACAAGATAAGCTGGATGGTCATTCCAGCCTGATTGCCGGCATCAATCATATGGCCTGGCTGCTTGAAGTCCGCGACCGCGATGGCAATGATCTCTATCCTGAAATCCGTCGCCGCGCTCTGGAAAAAAATGCTGCCGAGAAGCACAATGACATGGTCCGCTTCGAATATATCCGTGACTTCGGCTACTACTGTACAGAATCCAGCGAACACAATGCTGAGTATAATCCTTACTACATCAAGTCTCGCTACCCCGAACTGATCGATCGCTACAATATTCCTCTCGATGAATACCCCAGAAGATGCGTCGAGCAGATAAAAGGCTGGCAGAAGGATCGTTCTTCGATTGCGGCGGATGCAAATAGGGCCCATGAGAGATCGCACGAATATGCTTCTTACATAATTGAGTCAGTTGTGACTGGAAATCCATTCAAGATTGGCGGTAATGTTCTCAACACCGGACTCATAACGAATCTACCGGCAGAAGCCTGCGTCGAGGTTCCCTGCCTTGTCGATAAAAATGGTATCTCGCCCTGTTATGTCGGCCAGCTGCCGGTGCAGCTTGCAGCTATGAACATGACTAATATCAATGTTCAGCTCCTGACCATTGAAGCCGCGGTCACCAGGAAGAAAGAGCATATTTATCAAGCTGCCATGCTCGATCCGCATACGGCTGCCGAGCTCAGCATCGATGATATCAAGAGCATGTGTGATGAGCTGATCGAAGCCCACGGCGACTATATGGCAATGTATAAGTAAAAAAGAGGGCTTGCGTTATTTTTGCAAACGGATGAATGCCGGATAGCTGTTGGATTTTTAAATCCGTTAGTTATCCGGCATTTTCATCACAACTTGATAGAATTACAGGCCCAGTTCTTTTTTCATATCAGCTATTTGGATCGGCTGACCGGAGGCAAGACTCTTCTCCATGGCGGCTAGTATGACAAGTGTTCCGATACCTTCTTCAACATCAGGATATGGAGTTTCATTGTTATCAAGGCAACGGGCAAAGTATTCAATATAGTTCTGGTACTCGCCGGCATTGTGTGTCTCACCCTCGAAACGGAAATAATAGCTGTGACGGTCATTTAGATCAATGATCTCAGGGCCTTGTGTTTCTGAGGACACAGCATTCTGAGAAAATTCAGGCGAATCGGGCTGCTCGTCTTTTGCCAGAGTGTTGAAATTACGGGCATATTGCAGCTTGGAATACTCGGCCCGGCTTGTGCCCTGACTGCCGCGCAGGAGGCAGGAGATCGTCGGCTCAATTTCTCTGTCTAGCGGCGGAGCTGTATACGAACCACGGATCAGTCCGGCACGACCGGCGCTGTCTTTTGCCAGAAATAGCATCGTGTCCGGGCATGCGAGACCGTGCTCCGTGGTGTTCTCGCTCGTGATACCATAACCGAAAATCTCGGTCAGATCGGGCAGATACCAGCGGACCAGATCGACCGCATGGACCATGAAATTATGCATCCACGAGAAACCACCCTTCAGGCTCCAGGCTTTTTCCAGAAACCAGCGGGCGTCAGTGATATATTGTGCCTCGACACTGAGAAGATCGCCATGCCTGCCAGCCTCGAAATCGGCCCGTTGCTCCAGCATCGGCTCGAAGAAACGACTGCTCTGGCCGACGAAAACATGTTTGCCGCTCTCGGCCTGCACTCGTCGCAGCTCCTCAGCCTGATCAAGATTATTTAGTAAAGGCTTGGTGCAGATGACGTGTTTGCCCGCCCGCAGCGCCTGGATGATGTGCCGACCGTGCAGCTGATCAGGCGTATAAATACCGATCACATCTATCGTCGGGTCGTTTAGCATATCGTCATAATTTGTCGTATAGCCCGCGATCCCGAACTCCTTCTGCCTGGCGCGGCAAAGCTCCTCATTCAGGTCGCACATATTCGCCAGCTCCCAGTGCTCGCTGTTAAGGACCGCCGACAAAACGCTGCGCCCCTCGCCAAGCCCAAGCACGCCAATTCTATATACTTTTGCCGCCTCAATCAGCTGCGGCTTATGATTTAACTCACCCATAAAAATACCTCCACGAGACGTTTAGCTCTGATACAACATAGATATCACATCTTGCCTCAGCATTACAGTCATCCAGATCAAGTGCATAAAGAATTACAAAATTTGACAAAATTGTCGTCAGGCAGCGGAACAATTGTTATATGGAAGCATCTG
>JAAYFZ010000425.1 GCA_012727965.1 Clostridiaceae bacterium | reverse complement strand
CTTCCAGGTAATCAACCATGCCCATAGCCAGCGGATCATCAGGAGCTACAAACACCAGATCAATTTTCTCGCGAAGAGCAAAATCCCTTACAGCCTCCATATCGGTGGCTTTTGCCGGGATATTCTCAGCAATTTCAGCTGTACCACCATTGCCAGGAGCACAATAGATTTTGCTCACTCTGCTGCTGTGGGCGAGTTTCCAGACGATCGCATGCTCGCGACCGCCGCCGCCTACCACTAGAATTTTCATTATAAGCAGTCAAGCTGTCTGCTTCTTGAGAAACAGACAGCCTCTCCTTCCTAACATAATTATTATTCGCTGATTTTCGCAATCAATGGCGGAAATGCCTGATTCCTGTCATCAACATAGTTATACCGTGCTTATCGCACGCTTCTATCGATTCCTGATCACGAATAGATCCGCCGGGCTGAATGATTGCTGCGATACCAGCCTCCGCTGCCGCTTCAACCGTATCTGCAAATGGGAAGAAAGCATCAGATCCAAGTATTGAGCCCGCGGCTTTTTCACCAGCGTTTTTGATCGCGATCTGTGCCGATGTAATTCGATTAGGCTGACCTGGACCTATACCAACAGTCTGCTGGTCTTTTACCAGTACGATCGCATTCGATTTGACATGTTTTACCACTTTCATTGCGAATACCAGGTCCGCCTGCATGACCTCGTCAGGCTTGGCAACAGTCGGGATACCGATCTCATCGCTATTTAGAACGGTTGTGTCCTGATCCTGAATCAGCAGTCCACCATAGACTTGTTTGAGCATGATCGAACCCTCAGCCATCGGCTGTGCGACTTCCGGCAGCTCGAGCAAACGCAGGTTTTTCTTGCTGCTCAGGAGTTCAAGCGCATCATTGTCGTAAGATGGAGCTACGATAACTTCGAGGAATACCGGCTTCATTTCCTCGGCTACTTCTAGTGTAACTGGTCTGTTTAGAGCGACAATTCCGCCATAAATAGATACATTGTCAGCCTCATAGGCTTTGCGCCAGGCACTAAGCAGATCGTCTGCACTGCCGACACCGCAGGGATTGGCATGCTTGATCGCAACAACAGTCGGTTCAGTAAACTCCTTAAGCAGAGCTATAGCCGAATCTGTATCAGCGATATTATTGTAAGAAAGCTCTTTTCCTGACAGCTGTTTGGCCTGTGTTAGCGATCCGACTGCTGGCAGGCTCTCCTGGTAGAAGGTGGCACGCTGATGAGGATTCTCGCCATAGCGTAGTTCGCTTACCTTGTCATAGGTAACTGTCAGTTGATGAGGCAGTCCGGCTATGGCGGCTGGGCTCTGGCGCAGGAAATATGAAGCGATTAGAGCATCATAAGCAGCAGTTTGCTCAAAAACCTTGCGGGCCAGATAGAATCTGGTTTCCTGAGTTGTATCGCCATTAGTTTTGATTTCATCGATGACGCGCTCATAGTCAGAAGGATCAGTCAAAACAGTAACATCATTATGGTTTTTGGCAGCTGCTCTGAGCATGCTCGGACCACCAATATCTATATTTTCTATACACTCTTCGAAACTAACTCCAGGCTTCTGAATAGTTGCTTTGAAAGGATACAAATTGATTACGATCAGGTCGATCGTCTCGATTTCAAGTTCTGCAAGCTTATTCATATGCTCAGCATTATCTCTAATTGCCAGGATGCCACCATGTATTCTTGGATGAAGTGTCTTGACTCTTCCGTCCAGACATTCAGGGAAACCGGTGATGTCCGAAACGGACTTAACCGGCAGTCCGGCAGCAGCTATTGCAGAAGCCGTTCCGCCTGTAGATATAAGCTCTATACCAAGATCATGAAGTGCTCTAGCCAGATCAGCAAGTCCGGCTTTGTCCGATACGCTTAATAATGCACGCTTAATCATTCTCATTTTCCTCCAAAATCACTGTCCGCCTGCCTTCTATTCTAACTTGGCCGGCTGCTATCATTCTGACTGCCTGCGGCAGTATGATCTGCTCAGCTTCTTCCATCACTCTCTTCTGCAGAAGCTCTGCCGTATCATCATTTCTGACGATCACACTCTTCTGCAGCAAAATAGGACCGGTATCATATTGTTCATCGACGAAATGAACAGTAGCACCGCTCAATTTGACACCATATTCAAGAGCTGCCTGATGCGGCCTGATGCCATAAAGACCATGTCCGCAAAAAGCTGGAATCAGTGATGGATGAATATTTATAATGCGATTGCGATATGCTTGTACTAATTGGGGACCAAGAAGACACATAAAACCGGCAAGAACTATCAGATCAACCGGTCTGTCAGCGAGCAGATCAGTCAGAGCCTGATCGAAGGCCTCTGTAGATTCATATCGCGAACGCTCCATAACAAAAAATTCAATTCCTGCCTGCTCTGCGCGTTGCTGAGCCCTTGTGCCTGGTTTTGAAGCTATAACCAGATCAATTGAGATATTCTCAAGAGTCCCATCGGCTATCCTGTCAAGCAATGCCTGCAGATTAGTCCCTCCTCCAGAAACAAAAACAGCTAACCTAAACATTTTTGTCTGCTCCTGCCGAATTGCTATTGAAGAAGTCATCCTGATTGATTTTTCTCAGCACGCTCTCCTGATTATGAGGAACACCTGCTGGGAATACACCATTGAAACAACCTGTGCAATGACCACATTTGAGTCCTGATGTCGACGCCTTAAGACCTTCAAGACTCAAAAATGCCAGAGAATCGGCATCAATCATTTCCCGGATCTCTTCCTGATTCATGTTACAAGCAGACAATTCATTTTGAGACGGTGTATCGACACCATAAAAACATGGATAGAAAACCGGCGGCGAGGCTATTCTTAGATGGACCTCAAGCGCACCTGCTTTTTTAAGTAGACGGATGATATGTCTGGTCGTAGTCCCGCGCACGATCGAATCATCGATCATGACGATCCGCTTGCCTTTTACCGCTTCTGTAAGGGCCGCGAATTTCATAGCAACAGTCAGCTCGCGCTGGAGCTGTGTCGGTTGGATAAATGTTCTGCCGACATATCTGTTTTTCAAAAGGCCCTGTCCATAAGGTATACCCGCTTCAGCAGCATAGCCGATAGCAGCAGCCAATCCGGAATCAGGAGCACCAATCACCAAATCAGCTTCACAGGGAGCCTGTCTGGCCAGAAGTCTTCCAGCCTTATCTCTGGCTGCATAGACATTGGAACCATCGATAGTGCTGTCAGGTCTTGCGAAATAGACGAATTCAAATAAGCAAAGTTTGCCGGCATTGGGTCCGGGCTTCATATCCTCGGGACTAACAGTCATAATACTGTTTATACCTGAGGCAGATATACTTATAAGCTCACCTGGTTTTACATCTCTGATAAACTCACCACCGACTGAATCGATGGCACAGCTCTCTGACGCAAGAATATATATATCATCCAGCCTGCCAAGACATAGAGGCCGGATACCGTTAGGATCACGGAAACCGAGAACTTTTCCCGGGGTCATCATAACAACCGAGTAAGCACCGCGGATACTGTCTATCATCATTTTGACAGAATCTTCAATATTATCGGTTACTATTCTATTTCTGGCCAGCAGTGAAAGCATGACCTCGGCATCCGAACTTGTCTGGAAAATCGCACCCTTTTCCTGTAGATCCAGGCGCAGCTCTTCACTATTGTTAAGAGAACCATTCATTGCAAGGGCCATCTGCCCTGCCCGATACTTGATCAGCATTGGCTGGGCATTTTCAATTCCAGGATCACCCTGGGAGGGATAGCGGACATGGCCGATCGCGGCATGCCCCTGCATCATATTCAGTACAACCTCATCGAAACCCTCTACCAGAAGGCCCTGGCTGCGCTGACACATAATAGTACCGCTGTTATTAACAGCAATACCTGCACTGTCCTGACCGCGATGCTGCAGAGCAAACAGCCCATACCAGGCTAGCCTCGAAGCATCCATACGGCGACCGCTGACATCCAGCGCGGCAAACACACCGCATTCATCATGAAACATAATGTTCTCCTTTGTTATTCAATTATTTATCTTCAGCGGTAATTAACCGCGTCTGATCTGTTTTTAGTGGCTGCATGTAAATATATCAGCGTAATTCGCTGAGTTTATTCTGCAGTCTCTCATTGCGGGCCGCGACAGCAGCCGCCAGATTATCCTTATAATTCTTGAGTCTCTCTGCTAGCGAATCATCAGCGCCGGCGAGAATCTGAGCAGCAAGAATAGCAGCATTGGCAGCTCCATCGATTGCAACAGTTGCTACAGGTATGCCTGCAGGCATCTGGACGATCGAGTACAACGCATCCTGGCCATTCAAGGCGCCGCCTCTTATAGGCACACCTATAACTGGCAAAATAGTATAAGCGGCAATTACGCCCGGCAGATGTGCTGCCAAGCCAGCAGCAGCAATAACTACACCAAAACCTTTTTCCTGTGCAGTTTTAGCTAGATCAGCTGCTGCATCAGGTGTTCTATGGGCAGAACAAACAATAGCTTCATACGACAGCCCCATATCCTGTAACATTCTGAAACAGGCCTCCATTACGGGGAAATCCGAATCACTTCCCATAACAACTAATACTCTTTTTGCCATTTGCATCCTCCGTATATAGTAATCTCGATGTTTTTATACTAGCAAGCTGTTGTCAGCCAGTCAATCCAACAAAAGACTGTTTCTACAGAACAAAAAACAATACATACAAATTATTTTTCGATCTTCATCCCTGATAAATATGCATTAATGAAACCATCCAGATCACCATCCATGACGCCGTCAACATCAACCTGCTCATAGCCTGTTCTGTGGTCTTTTACCATTGTATACGGGCAGAAAACATATGATCTGATCTGACTGCCCCAGGCGATATCCATCTGATTGCCCTTAAGGTCCTCGATTTTGTCCATCTGAGCAGCTCTAGCCAGTGCAAACAGTTTGGCCTTAAGCATTCCCATGGCTGTTTCACGATTTTGAATCTGAGATCGCTCAGTCTGGCAGGATACAACAACACCTGTTGGCAAATGTGTTAATCGAATCGCTGATTCTGTCTTGTTAACATGCTGTCCACCGGCACCGGAAGCTCTGTATGTATCTACACGCAGGTCCTCTGCCCTGATATCGATCTTGATGGAGTCATCCAGTTCAGGCATAACTTCCATCGAGGCAAAAGATGTATGTCTTCTGCCTGATGAGTCAAACGGCGAAATTCTGACAAGTCTGTGAACACCCATTTCTGATTTCATATAGCCATAGGCATTGTCGCCAATAACCATGAAAGAGACACTCTTAAGACCCGCTTCATCTCCATCCAGGATATCAAGAAGCTTGACTGTGAAATCATGGTCTTCAGCCCAGCGTGTATACATACGATAAAGCATTTCAGTCCAGTCCTGAGCTTCAGTGCCGCCAGCACCAGCATGAAGTGTGAGAATAGCATTGCTGCCGTCATATTCACCGGTGAACAGTGTTTCCAGACGCATTTTTTCGAAATCATGCTGCCATTTGTCCATACCTGCAGCCAGTTCCTCAACCAGTGATTTGTCCTCAGCTTCTACTCCAAGCTCACAGAGGACCTCCAGATCCTCATGCTCACGCTCGAGTCTGGCATAACGGTCTACTTTGTTCTGTAGATGTTTGACTTTTGTCTGGATTTTTTGAGCACGCTCAACATCATCCCAGAAACCTGGCTCCTGAGCTCTCGCTTCAAGTTCGGCAACCTCATCAAGTACTCTGCTTATATGCAGAGCATCCTTAAGCTTGCTGAGAACATCAGCGTTCTGTTCCAGCTGCTGCCGGTATTGTTCAAATTCAAACATTATTTATTCTCCTGCCTGTAAACGATTTAAGCCTTCTCATGGCTTCTCTGATATTCTCCATCGAAGCGGCATAGCTTATTCTGACGAAGCCTTCGCCACATTCACCAAAAGCATTACCGGGAACTATTGCCACTTTTTCTTCCTGCAGGAAGGTTTCACAGAATTCACTTGAAGTCAGACCAGTAGCTCTGATATCAGGGAAAACATAAAATGCACCTAGTGGTTCGAAGCACTCAAGACCTGCTTCTCTGCAAGCATTAACAACATATCTGCGTCTGCGGTCATACTCTTCTCTCATCGGCGTGACATGCTTCTCACTGTTGCGCATTGCTTCCATAGCAGCTTCCTGAGCTGTCGAAGGTGATGACATGATGGCATACTGATGTATTTTATTCATTGCAGAAATTAACACAGCTGGTCCGCAGGCATAGCCAATACGCCAGCCTGTCATGGCGAAGGCTTTTGAGAAGCCGCCGATCAGGACGCTGCGTTCGCGCATACCTGGAAGAGAAATAATCGATGTATGCTTATTGTCACCATAGGTCAGTTCAGCATAGAGCTCATCTGAGAGCACAAGAATCTGCTTATCTCTTAGCACCTCAACCAGACTCATCAATTCATCATGTTCCATTACAGCGCCGGTTGGGTTATTGGGATAGCCAAGCATCAGCAGCTTTGTTTTCGGAGTGATCGCAGCTTCAAGCTGCTCAGCAGTCAATTTGAAATCATTTTCCGGCTTGCAGTCGATCGTAACTGGTACACCGCCTGCTAGCTTCACACAAGCTTTGTAAGCTACAAAACACGGTTCCGGAATGATGACCTCATCACCTTCGTTTATTATAGCTCTGACTGCCAGGTCGATCGCTTCACTGCCACCAACCGATATTACGATTTCACTCCTGGCATCAAAATTCAGATCGTAACCAGATGACATATAGTCACTGACTGCTTCTCTAAGTTCAATATAGCCCTGGTTCGGTGAATAATGAGTATGTCCCTGTTCAAGAGAATATATACCGGCTTCGCGAATTGCCCATGGCGTTACGAAATCTGGCTCGCCAATCGAAAGCGATATTACCTGACCCTTCATCTCATTGGCCAGATCGAAAAACTTCCTGATTCCAGATGGCGGAACAGACTGAACACGGTCCGACAGGAAGCTCTCCAGATCAGTGATATCAAATCTGCTGTTATTTTGCCTGTCATCCTGTTTTGTCATAAAATAATGGCCTCCCGGTCATCCTCGTCCTCTTTTATAAACTCGGTTCCGTTCATTTTATACTTACGAAGAACAAAATGTGTTCTTGTAGAAATTACAGAATCGAGCGGAGCGATTTTTTCTGAAACAAACATCGCTACATCCTTGAGGTTTGTATCCTCTAGAATAACCATAAGATCATAACCGCCTGACATCAAATAGCAGGATTTGACCTCTGGATAGCGGTAAATACGCTGAGCTATCGCATCGAAACCACGGTCTCTCTGAGGTGTCACATTGACCTCGATCAGAGCAGTAACAGGAGCGGCTGTCGTCTTCTCCCAGTTTACAAGAGCACCGTATCCAAGTATTACATCCTGTTCCTCGAGCTCATTGATCAATGCTTCAACTTCTTCAACTGACTGACCTGTCATAACAGCGATTTCATTATGAGTAAGCTTGGCATTTTGTTCCAACAAATATAATATCTCTTCTCTTTTTCCGATCATCTGTAAGTCACCTCCATTAACCCCTCAATTATACATAATTCAGGCCCTGCTTGCAAAATCAGCAAGAACCAGACTGATAGGTCAGCCTGGTTCCGCGAATCTAGAATACTTATAGTCAGATCCGGGCTACACCACTATCTCTGGCCGCCTTAGCGACAGCCGCGGCAACAGCAGGTCCGACTCTCTTGTCAAAAGCAGAAGGGATGATGTAATCAGGCTTTAATTCATCCTCACTTACGAGATCGGCGATTGCGTAGGCAGCCGCCAACTTCATTTCGTCATTGATATCGCTTGCTCTGACATCAAGTGTTCCACGGAATATACCGGGAAAAGCCAGAACATTGTTGATCTGATTGGCATAATCAGATCTACCGGTAGCGATAACTGCCGCGCCTGCTTCTGCAGCCAGGTCAGGCATGATCTCAGGCACAGGATTTGCACAGGCGAAGATCACAGGATCCTTGCTCATATTTCTGACCATATCCTGTGTAAGAGAGCCCGGTGCAGATACACCGATGAAAACATCAGCGTCTTTTACTACATCGGCCAGTGAGCCTTTCTTCATTTTGCGATTTGTCAATTTCGCTAACTCTTCTTTTGCCTTATTGAGGTTTTCGCGTCCCTCGTATATGGCGCCCTTGCGGTCACAGAGCACAACATCCGTTAGTCCTGTTGCCATCAGCAGCTTAACTATCGCGGTCGCGGCTGCTCCTGCGCCATTGACAACAACACTGCAATCCTTGAGTTCTTTTCCTACTATACGCAAACCATTGATCATGCCAGCTAATGTAACTACTGCTGTACCATGCTGATCATCATGGAAAATTGGAATATCACATGTTTCCTTGAGTCGGCGCTCTATTTCGAAACAACGCGGTGCTGATATATCTTCAAGATTGATACCGCCGAAACTTCCGGCTAGCAGAGTAACTGTATTAACTATATCATCAACATCTTTTGAACGAATACAAAGTGGAAAAGCATCTACATCGCCAAAAGCCTTGAATAAAACACATTTTCCTTCCATGACAGGCATGCCTGCTTCCGGTCCAATATCGCCGAGTCCAAGAACTGCAGTGCCGTCGGTTACTACAGCTACCATATTCCAGCGTCTGGTATACTCATATGACTTGTCAACATCCTTCGATATTTCCAGACATGGCTCCGCAACACCCGGAGTATAAGCAATTGATAGATCTTCTCTGCTTGCGACCGGAGCACGTGCAATTACTTCGATCTTTCCCTGCCATTCGCTATGCTTCCTGATAGCTTCCTCTTTAAAATCTGACATGTAATTTCCTCCCTGAATTATATAGATTTATCGGCCATACAGCTTACCGCAGGCCTATTTGCCCTCTTTGTCGTCATTAGTAATTGATGGTACCACAAGAGGGTCTTTTTTCACAAGATAGAGATAATAAATTCCCATAAGCCTGCCCTGCGAAAATGATAAAAACACAGCAAAAAATGATTGAATCAAAACTGTAGCAATTAGATTGCCGGACAGCATATTGATCAATATCGTTTCCGGAAATGTCAGCAGCATCGATAGGAAAAATACCTGAAAGAAAATGATAAGTCTGAAACCCTTTGTCTGTTCAAAGCTCTTATTCATAGCATAAGCAATATTCTGTTTATGTAAAAACAGGTTTATCGGCATAAAATACATCATAAATGCAAAAACTATAACAGGAATCATCAGAAGCAGCATAGACATTATGGCCGGAACTATCATCAACGCAAATAGAAGAAGCAGACGAGGCAGAGCATGAACTGTCATCTGCAGAGGAGTAATTTCAACAGAAGGCATTTTCTCGGATGCAAACAGCGCCGCATAGAAAAATACAGTCAGCAAATTGATCAGCTGAGTAAGCAGCATTAATCCGAGGAAAATCCAGTTCCCCTGCGTTAACTCAAAAGCAGCCATCCTGCCGGCAGCCATCTCTTCCATTGCCGTATATACTGCATTGAAGTCATAATCACAAAACGGCAGAAACCAGATGCCGGCATTTAGGATGACCAGCACAACAAATAGTATTTGTACAAGCTTCTCTGCCTTGATTTTATAAAACTTCAAAGCTTCCAATGTTATGATCAGATTCATATTATTTCTCCCAAACCAAGTGCTCTGTCTTCAGCTAAACTAAACAGGAGACCTGTCGGTACACCAGTTAAAATGTCCCGCTCGGGTCTCCTGTTTTCCTGGCAGCCAGGCCTGATGAAACAAGCTCTGCCGGGTTTTTATGCTTTTGCTTTCGCTTTCGCTTCTGCTTCGTCAGCACCGATCGTAAGATCCTGGCAGATCTGCCCATTGATCAAATGCTCGACTACTACTCTCTTGGCTTTTGTTGCATCCATTTTTACATAAGTAACCTTATCGCCATTTTCCTCGATGACTTCTACGATAGGTTCGAGTCTGCAAACACCAATACAGCCTGTCATTGTGACAGCGATATCATTCACATTGCGAGTGCGCAGTTCTTCTACCATGGCATTCATGACAGGGCGGGCACCAGCAGCGATACCACAAGTTGCCATACCTACGACGACCTTGCGGCCACCATCAGTACGTGCGGCCAGATCAGCCTTTGCTCTTTGACGAATTGCTTCCAGTTCAGCCAGTGATTTCATTCAAGACACCTCCGAATATATAATGTTGTTTTTCAGCCAGATTTTCTCCGATCCACTCAAGGACAGCCGGCTCATTAAGCGGTACGTCAGCGAGTTGATCTCTTATGTCGTGCCAATCCAGCTCAAACTCATTGTCATCACAGACAAAACGCACGACATAATCTACATTAGGATCAGACAGGACCAGAGCGGTCATCGTGTCGCTTATATCACCAAGCGGCATTCTGTCAATACTGTATAAGCCAAAAGAAGCTCGCAGACATGTACCCTTGCCTTCCTCAGACTGCAGTTCCAGCTTGCCGCCGGTAAGCTCACAGTGCTCTTTCAGCAGAGGTATACCGAGACCAACAGATCTTGTAGTTCTCGTCGTAACGAACGGGTCCGTTACTGATTCGACCATTGCGGCAGACATACCATGTCCATTATCTTCAATTGTTATATATAGCATATTGATGGATGTATCAGCTCTTACTTCAATCAGTATACGAACAGCTCCCGCTTTGAGCGAATTCTGGACAATATCCATAAGATGTAAAGAAAGATCCTGCATATTCACCACCAACGATCCTGCTCAGAGCATTATAGCATTATAAATATTTAGGGGCAATGCTTGCCCTGATGTTTTTGACCATTTTTACCTGCCCCGTAATCGGTCTATCAGCAGCTGTCTGCCTCTTTGATCGCGGCAGAAGCCGGGCAGTCTGATAGGCCAGCCTGGATCAGCGATATCCTCAAGTCGATGAGCGTCTGAATCTACAAGCCAGCGGAATCTCCTAAGATCAGGATAATTATCGAAATAATATTCAGGCTTAGCATGTTTTGAAAACTCGATCCAGCCGCCAGGATAATCCTCAGGTATGCTGCCCAGCGTAGTGAGCATACTATTTGCTTCCCTATCTATATGCGCCGGAAGACAGACACCGCCCAGAGCGAAAACCCTGTCAGCCAGCTCATCACAGCTTAGGGAGCTAGGCATCAGAAGTAATTGATCCTCAGTGCCAACGTATTCATCTTGATCATTGTAGTAGCTCTGATTGCCAAATATCTCCGGGCGATTCGCTTTTTTTATTTGTGTATCATGGATAATTGTTTGGAAAGCAAATGCCTTATCCAAATCAGGAAATAAACAGAGAAGATGAATCTCTTCAGCAGAAGCAGCTTCCATCCCTGGTATTACCAGAGGTCCACCCATCGCCTCGGAAATTTTGATCGCGGCATCACAGTTGCCGCAACTCTGATGGTCAGTTATTGCGATAATATCAAGCTTATTCAACATCGCCATACCTACAATATTCCCAGGCGTCATCTCATCATCTGAACAAGGAGACAAGGATGAGTGAATATGCAGGTCACATCGAACCGATATATCGCTTGAATTGTTCATACTATTTATCCGTAAGATCAGCCAGTATCGCACAAGCTCTGTACGTTGACAGAGGCGTACTAAGAACAGCTATGCCTTTTTCTCTGGCTCGAGCCAGTACATTTTCTTCCATGGTTACCGATTCTGTAAGAAGAATACAGCTGCATTCAGCTAGAACCGCTACAGCAACGACATTCACGCTGCTGAGAATTGTCATCCATACCTCACCAGTATTAACTCTTGAGATCACCCAGCTTAGAAGATCACAGGCATAGCCGCCTGTAACCTCCTGTGTTTCCAGTAATTCCTGACCACATAAGACATTGCAATTAAGAGGTTCGATAATATCCTTTAAGTAAATCATGAGTTGCGACCCCTATGCTTATCCTGAGCCAGCTTATTCATAGCTGATTCAAGCTCACTCATTTGATCAGCAACATCTCTGATTTTCTCTTTGAGCTTGAATATGCAGTCTGTTTCAGTTGCTTCCCCGCGCACGATATCCTCTGCTAGAGCCAGACAGTCTGGCGCACCACAGGCGCCACAGTCTAGTCCTGGTAATTTTCGCACGATCTGCTCCATCTGTTCGTACTTCTCCAATGCCCGGAAAATATCGCTGTCAAGCTGCATAGCCGGGTTTGGCTGGATCGGTTTCGACCAGATCGCCGCCTTCTCCATCTGATAAGGGTAAATATGATCAGGGTGTTCTTTTGCCAGTTTTTTAGCTTCCTGAATATATCCGCGTTGTCTGGATTTTGCTGAATATCGATTAGCGACCGTTAGAGGTCCGCCTATGCAGCCGCCTGTACACGAATTTGCTTCAATAAACTCGATGTCACGCAGTCTCTCATTCTCAACTTCTTCCAAAATAGAAATAACATTATGAATACCGTCGACCGCCAGATATTTCTCAGTATTTACAGCTATAGCTTCACCGCCTGTATAGCCCCAGCGAACACCGTTGAAAGTAGCCATAAGTTTCTTATCAATTATTTCAACCTGATCAGGTGTTAATTTCTCAAGCTTAGCTAAGATGAGCGGATAAGCGTCAGATATCGCGATAACGCCATCGATCTCAGAACTATCCTGCCCTATCGGATTAGTTACGGCAGTTCTCTTGGCAGGACAAGGGCTTATGAAGAAGAGACCTATCTCCTCAGACTTCAGCCCTGTTGCAGAAATAGCCTGCCTTCTGGCAATGTCGGCTGTTATATCTATAGGAGCATCAAATGGCACCAGATTATCAATTAAGCCAGGATACTTCATCTGTACAAGCCTGACAACTGCAGGACAGGCAGATGAAATGAGCGGCAGATTTTTCTTTTTTCTGGCTTCATCTAAGTATTCATTTGTTCTGGCAGTTATAATATCAGCACCAATCGCAACTTCATAAACATCATCGAAACCTATGTTCTTAAGAGCAGCAAGCACCATATTTCTAGTCGCCGGAACACCAAACTGCGCATACAAAGAAGGAGCAGCTAGAGCAATCTTCCATTTAAATCCTTCAAGAGACTCAAAAGGGTCCATCACAGCGCTCTTCGCATGATGAGGGCAGGCTCTGATACACTCGCCGCAGTCGATGCATCGATACTCAGCTATTTGTGCCTTACCGTCTCTGACACGTATCGCCTGAGTCGGACATTTCTTAATACAATTCGTACAGCCGACACAAAGCTCACGATTGAGTCGGACTGAATGAAGCTTAGACATAATTTCCCTCCGCAGGTTTGCAGCATACAACAAGTCCTACACATACTCAAATGCTGCTAAGAAGCTCTGATAACTATATTTAGAATTTAATCACAATGGACAAAGCAGTACCTTGGCCTATTTTTGTTTCAATATTCATATCATCAGAATTCTTCTTGATATTCGGCAGTCCCATGCCTGCTCCGAAGCCCATTTCACGAGCTATATCGGGCGCTGTCGACCAGCCTTCCTGCATAGCCAGGCCGACATCAGGTATACCGGGACCATTATCGATCACTTTTATTTGAATATGATCAGGATATATTTCAACTTCAGCTCTGCCGCCTCCCGCATGGATGACAGCATTAAGCTCCGCTTCATACATCGCGATAGCGGCTCTCTTGATCGCTGAAGGTGCAATTCCAAGTCTTGTCAGGGCCTTCTTAGTTCCGCTTGACGCCTCACCGGCATTTATGAAGTCAGATCCTCTGATGACAAAATCTAGTTTTACCGGTTCCAGACGTCATTCCCCCTTCCCTTTGATACCAGATTCATGCAGCAGGCCACAGGCCGTAAACATGGGAAGCGGTGTGGACATAACACAGATATTCTTGTCCTTGGCCAGTTCGAGCATTTGCTCGCCGGGAATTTTGCCGCGGACAAATACAACGACCTTGACATCCATCATTTCTGCTGTCCTTATCGTTTGGGGATTTACCAGTCCAGTCAGCATCATCTCATTACTTGAGCAGGCAAAGGCCATGACATCACTCATCAAATCGGCGCCGCAGGCAACCTTGATGTCGATACCCATATCCTCTGCCGGAACCAGCACTTGAGCTTGAAGTACATCAGCACATTCATTCAACTTCATTGACAATCTCCTCACATATTTCTATATAACGTTTTTCTATATGACATATCATACAGTTTTACACTGTGATATCCATGAAAATCACAGCATATAGCCAAAATAAAGCTTGTCACATTATATCATGTATGCTATTATCAGCACAACGGATTTAGCTTGTTTACAGGCTGCGCCCAACCATTACGAATAGAAGGTCTTCGCCTCCTTATTCCAATTCAGGTTAGCCACTGTCATTCATTCTTTTTCCGATAATATTATGGAGGACAAGACCTATGCCAGACAGAATGATCACATGTAAGGATTGTGGAGCAGAATTCGCGTTTACAGAAGGTGAACAGGAATTCTACAAGGAGAAGGGTTTTGAGAATGATCCGGTTCGTTGTCCGGATTGCCGCAGAGCTCGCAAAAATGCAAGACGTCAGAACAATGGTTATGACAACAGATATTAATATCTGACAAGCTTGTAAAATATGAACAGTCCTGGCAGCAGCCGGGGCTGTTTTTTGCTTAATAAACAGACAATATCCTTTTCCTTCGCTCATATTTTACATAATTGTCTATTGTCATCATCAAGCTTATTATTGACGTAATGACCATTTAAGTTAAAATGTAACTATTCTGTGATTCAATTTCAGAATTTGTGAGGTATAAAAATGCTTAGACACCCCTTTTCCATCAAACCACAGCTTCTCTATCGTATTCCGGCTGACAGCCATACACCTGAAGCAATTAGACAGCTTCTTCAGGGACACCCCGAGGTCAAGTATATTTCATTGGCAGGAATTGACCTGGCTGGTAATGATACTGATGAGAAGATACCTGTCAGGCTCTTCCTCGATGACATTGAAGGTTATATGGAGGGCGGCGTACAGACAGACGGTTCTTCGGTCGTACTTCCTGGTATCGCTACTCTAAATGATGGCAAGGTCGATCTGCTCGCAGATCTTTCAGTCAACTGGTTTGTCGACTATAACTACGATAATATTGATTCAGTTAACGGTCTGCCTGTTGGTACGCTCAGAATCCCCGCGTTTCTCTGCCATAATGATCAGCTGGTCTGTTCCAGATCACTTCTGCGCAGAGCATGTGAGAATTTCGACCGTCAGATGAAGGCTCTCCTTATCGAGCATCCTGAGCTTTGTCAGGCTTGGGACATAAATCCAGAAGATATTGATGAAATTTCACTGACAGTTGCCACTGAACTCGAATTCTGGGTCAGGACTCCTGACGATATTGTCAGCAAGGAGCAGCTCTCCGTTTCACAAGGACTCAAGGAGCAGTACTGGAAAAGGACAAAAGGAGTAGTAAGAACTGCCATGGAGCAGTCGATCGACTTGCTCGACCTCTACGGCTTCAAACCAGAAATGGGGCACAAAGAAGTTGGCGGTATCAAGGCACATCTTACCGGATCCGGTGATATGGACCATATCCTGGAGCAGCTGGAAATCGACTGGAAATTTTCTGATGCCATGCAGGCCGCCGACAATGAGATGTATGCCAGAATATTTATAAAAGAAGTATTCCGCCTCCACGGACTTGAGGCTAGCTTCCTGGCTAAACCTATCGATGGTGTTGCTGGCAGCGGCGAGCATATACATGTCAACGCAGTTGCCAGACTTAAGAACGGCAAGAGGATCAACCTTTTCTCGCCTATCGACTATAATCAGGATTTCCTGCATGAAATCGGCTGGGGCGCCATCATGGGTCTGATGAAGCATTATGAATGTGTCAGTCCCTTTATAACAGCCAGCAATGATGCTTTCAATCGTCTTAAACCTGGTTTTGAAGCACCAACTCACGCTGTTGCTTCTTTGGGCCGCAACGTTGCCTCGCCATCTAGAAACCGTACTGTTTTGTTAGGACTTATCCGTAGTGCTGAATCGCCGATGGCAACCAGATTTGAGCTAAGATCACCTAACCCTCATACCAATGTTTTTATAGCCCTGGCCTCTGTCTATCAGTGTATGCTCGATGGCATATTCTATGTTGCGAAGTCCGGCAGGCCGTCTTCTGAACTTGAAAAAGAATTCTGCAAGCTGCCTGGCGAGGAAGCTCAGTATCTGCTGCAGGAGAGACAATATCGCACAGAAGATGATGTTTTCGTAAACTTCACCGAGGAAGAACGTGACGAGATATTTGGCAAACCGGCCTCCTGTGTCTATGAGACACTTCGCAATCTTCTACATGATGATGAAGGACTCGAAATCCTCTGCAGAGAAAATGTGTTCACTGATCATATTATCACTTCATATTCCAGGGCTATGCTCGATACCTGGGAGATGGAGCTCAGCGAGCGCATTCTTCATGACAACCTGATTCGTGTACGCCTCTGTGTGCGCCTACATCAAAATTCTGAATATGATGAAACACTTTGGCAGGAAATCGATCTTCTGCGTATACGCCTGGCAAAAGACACACATGATCAGGTTTGTCTCTTCAATGAGATCAGACAGGCACTTGAGACCAAAAACCTACGCAAGGCCGCTGCTCTTCAGTTGACCATGGATGAACTCATGCGTAAGCTCGAACTGCTCTACGACAATTATTGCCGCAATCAGATCAATTGATTTTTTCAAGTTTTTTTACTATTAGTTCAAAATAAAGGAGAGGCCTGGGCCTCTCCTTTTACCGTTATAGTATAGACTTTTATGATTTAGCCCTGATAAAACCTGATCCAACCGACGACATTTCCTCTAAGCTGCGACAAAATATGCTGGAGGCTCTGTTCGTTAAGTCGATTATTTTGATTCAGTCCGACGCGATAAGCTGTCTCGTCAGCATATATCTCTTCTATTCTCTCCATACCAAATGGTTCGAATAGCGACTCGGCAGCAGAAATATTGCCATTCTTATTTATCCTCACCAGCGCCTGCACAGAACATTCACTATGCGGTACAACATTTTCTCTCTGGGTTACATTCCAGGTGATATCATGCGGTGTTTTGTCCAGATGCATCATACATTCGATAACATCAGCAACAACCGCGCTGGCTGTGGGCAGTTTTCCTGCACCCTGACCATAGAACATGGCCTCACCAAGAGCATTGCCATTAACAAGAATCGCATTGAAAACGCCTTGAGCGACAGCTACCGGATGTGATGCCGGCAGCAGCATCGGAGCGACAATGATATCGGCAAGCTTACCAGGTCTGCGCTTAAGAGATGCCAACAGCTTGACCTTGCAGCCGAGTTTCGACGCATATTTCATATCTCGTACGGTAACCGAGCTGATTCCCTCTGTATGAATCTTATCGCTGTCAATATATTCGGCAAAAGCAATGCTGCCCAGTATGGCAATTTTTCTGCAGGCATCTATTCCCTCGATATCAGCTGCAGGATTCTGCTCCGCAAAACCAAGCTTCTGAGCCTCTGCGAGTGCATCCTCGAATGAGATTCCGCTCTCTTCCATCCTGGTCAGAATATAGTTTGTCGTACCGTTAAGAATACCAATAACACTTTCGATCTCATTGGCTGCCAGACACTTGTGTAGAGGCCTGATAATGGGTATGCCTCCGCCTACACTGGCCTCAAATAAGTAATTGACACTATTTTTGTGTGCCAGCGCCATTAATTCAGGGCCATGCCTGGCTACAAGTTCTTTGTTTGATGTAACAACATGTTTTCCAGCACTTAGCGCGCGTTTTGACATTTCATATGCGAATCCAGCACCACCGATTGTCTCAACAACTACGGCAATCTCCGGATCATTGATGATATCATCGGCATTATGCGTTATTCTATCGGCTAGAGGATCATCAGGAAATTCCCGAAGATCCAGAATCTTCTTAATATTCAGTGCCTTACCGGCACGTCTTCGGATCGATTCATTGTTCATACGGCATACCTCAGCTACACCTGAACCGACTACACCATAACCGAGAATCGCTATATTTATCATTTCTTACCTCCACCTGTTTCCAATTCTTATTGTATTTATTCGCGCGCCAGGATTTTATAGGATCTAACTCCAGTAATCCTGCTTATTTCCATAATCATTTCTTCGAGAGAAACTGTCATCCGATCTGTTTCAACAGAAATAGATACATCTGCCAGACCATTTAATGGTATGTTCTGATTAATGGTTAATACATTTGCTCTGGCATCTGCCAAACAGTTGATAATTCCGGAAAGTATGCCAGGAAAATTCTCCACTGCGAAAATCAGAGTAACCATGCGGCCCTGAGAAGTCTCATAAAAAGGTAAAACAGCATCTTTGTATTTGTAATAGGCGCTGCGGCTGAGGCCTACCTTCTGTACTGCTTCATTGACTGAATCTGCTTTGCCTGAACTAAGCAAACGCTTGACTGCCATAACTTTTACAAATACTTCCGGCAGCATATCTGACTTGACCAGGAAAAACTCGCTATCAG
>JAAYFZ010000424.1 GCA_012727965.1 Clostridiaceae bacterium | reverse complement strand
TGAGCCATTTGAGCAAGTTCTCGAGATCGTAGCGCATGGTTTGAAATTTCCTCGTCTGGTACGAGGTGACTCTTCTGGAGTCGGTGGAAGCGATCGTGGCGACGACGAAGTCTCTGTGGACATCAATTTCCTCGAGCACGCGGATTCCGGCCGAATCATTCTCGGTAGTCTCAACATACAAGCAAATAGAGCAAAGAAGCATGAGATCAGAGAAATACGTCAAAAAACTGCCTTTGTGTTTCAAAGCTACGACCTTTTCGCAAACAAGACTGTGCTGGAGAATGTAACAACAGGATTAACTGTCGCCCGCAAGGTTCCAAAACAGAAGGCAATAACAATTGCAGAGGAAGCACTTAACAGAGTTGGTCTTTCAGATAAGCTTAACGCCTATCCGGCGACACTGTCCGGCGGACAGCAGCAGCGTGTCGGCATCGCCAGAGCGATAGCAGTCGAGCCAGATATAATTTTGTTTGATGAGCCGACGTCAGCTCTGGACCCTGAACTTGTTGGCGAAGTGCTGGCCGTCATGAAGAAGCTCGCCCGTGACGGTACTACAATGCTAGTAGTTACACATGAAATGAGTTTTGCCAGAGAGGCTGCCGACCATGTTATTTTCATGGATCAGGGCCAAATAGTTGAACAAGGCTCACCTCATGATATCTTCAACAAACCTCAAAATGCCAGAACCAGCCAGTTTCTGCTGCGCACCAGACAGATCGAGGATTTCACTATTTGATATATATCACTATTTGGAGATATTTTTCTCAGACGTCCTTCGCTCCATATACTCCCTAGGTGTACACCCTTCAATTTTCTTAAAAACATTCTGAAAATAGCTCTGTGAAGAGAATGCGAGATAGTCACTGATCTGCGCGATCGTGTGATTTGTGATTCTCAGCATTCTCTTCGCCTCGTCGACTTTTACCAATGTGATGAACTCATTAATGGTCCTGCCGGTATCCTGCTTGAAACGCTCGCACATATAAGATCTGTTGATGTCGAGAGCTTCAGCAATATCACTAAGCTTAATTTTCCTGTTGATATTATTGTGAATGTATCGCTTGATATCTCTGGCAAGCCGCGAATTTCCCTCACCGCATTTGATGGCCTCAACCCGCCTTGTGTAATCGAGCATCATCTCCATGCCAAGCTGTGTTATATCTCGCCCACTGCTAAGCATTTCCACCTTCTGAATATATCTGTCACTAATGGCAAAAGGCGCCTCCGGCGTCATTCCGCCGGCGATCGCTGCCCTGCTCATCAGAGCCGCCGCGATTATGTGTGTGTTGCGGCGCTGACGCAGCTCGTTCAAAGCGATCGGTCCGATACGACCTGTAGGCGGTTTCTCAAAGAAGGCCTTAACTGCTTCAACATCTCCGGTCGTTATATATGACATCATAATTTTCTCGGCTTCATATGTATTATGCGGCGGAGCTTCCTGCTGCTGATTATTTTCATACCATTTATCAGTTGCCTCAATTTGGCTGCTCGTGCTGAAATTGAAATCATCATTGCGTCTTATCAACTGAGAAACTGTCAGCTTCTCTTCATTGACCGCATAATTTACGAAGCAAAGGATCTCGAGAAAATTCTCAAAGGGATACGGCACCATATTGGCAAAATATTGTTCAAGCTCCGGCAACTGCTGATGCGAGCCGGCCAGTTGATACAAAATCGAGAGCATTGCCTGTTTGCCTGGCCGGATATGTGAGGTCGGGCCAATGATCAAGAGCCTGTTGTCCTGACGCGCTCTTATAGCACCGAACACTAAAAGCTCCTCTGTTTCGACATAGAAGGCATTATCTTGATTCTGACTTGCCCTGTCACTTATGATTCCTGCAATATCAGGTTCAAAAGGATAATGCGCATAGTGTTCAATCAATTCTTGTTCCAGATATACCCTGATCTCAAGACCAGTTAGATGGCCCAGCCCGTGGCAAAGATACTTGTAGTCAATCT
>JAAYFZ010000423.1 GCA_012727965.1 Clostridiaceae bacterium | reverse complement strand
CCAGATAAAACTGCCTGATCAATAAAATGATCAAGGTTGCTTCTGGCCTCCTCAGATGTCTGTCCAAGAAGTTTGATTTCAGTAGACTGATTCATTTTTGCCTGCATCGTCAGACTGTCCGCACCAGAACGATTTTTTCTTCTGCCAGGTACCTGTCTGCTGCTGTCGCTGTTTTTAGTAGATTTTATGCTCCTTGCAGTCGCCGAACCGTTGAAGCTGCTGCTTTGGCGCATATCTTCTGCGGCTGCCATTCTAAGCGATTTACTATCTACCTTCAATTTCATGGCTCCTGACTGAATCAGACATTGCCCCTTACTATCAGGCTCACCGACCAATTTACCAATAATATCAAGATGAGGCACATAATAGGTCTCACCAAGCTTAATCTGTTCAGGAGCAAGAGGCTTGCCGGCTGCAGCTTTTAGTGTTGCTGAGCCGATCTGACCCTCGATGCGGCTGCGGCCGCTTCGGATCTGCTGACGCGTCTGAGTAACGAGATGATGCTGCTGTCTCGCATCCTGCTGTTTCATTTTCTGCTTCAATTCATCTATCTGCTGCTGAATTTCTTCTTCTGCATCCTGATAGAGCTGTCTGGCATTTTCACGTGCTTTCTGCAGGATCTCCTTCTTCTTCTCACGAAGTGCTATCTGCTCTTCTGCCAACTGTGCTCGCAACTGCTGTGACTCTTGATGGAGTCTCTCAGTTTCATCACGCAATCTGTCTGCCTCGGAGCGACTGCGCTCGATTGACTGTACCAGATCCTCAAAACGCAAACCTTCTTCAGACATCAGCGATTTGGCCTTATCTATTATTTCCGGCATCAGACCAAGCCGCTGCGAAATCGCAAAAGCATTACTGACTCCGGGGACACCAATCAACAATTTGTATGTGGGCCTCAATGTTTCTGTATCGAATTCGCAACAGGCATTCTCAACATCAGGAGTATGAATGGCATAGCCCTTCAGTTCCTTGTAATGAGTAGTGGCTACAGTCAGGCAGCCTCGTTTATGAAGATGGTCAAGGATCGATATAGCAAGTGCTGCCCCTTCAGACGGATCTGTACCAGATCCAAGCTCATCAACAAGTACTAGAGTACCTGGTCTGGCCTGCGAGGTTATGCGTATCAGTTGCTTCAAATGAGATGAGAAGGTACTAAGATCCTGCTCAATACTCTGTTCATCACCGATATCAGCCAATACCTGATCGAAGATCGAAATCTCAGACTGCTCGCGAGCCGGCAATTGCAGGCCAGACATCGCCATCAGGCTGAACAGACCGCAAGTCTTGAGAGTAACTGTCTTACCGCCTGTATTAGGTCCAGTGATAACAAGAGTATGAAAATTTATACCTAGTTCAATATCAATAGGTACAACTCGATCAGCTGGTATTAGTGGATGTCTGGCAGCTCTTAGCCTGATTCGGCCTTCAGTATTTATCACTGGCGGCATTGCCTTCATTTTTAGCGCCAGTCTTGCCCTTGCCATGATAAAATCGAGTTCAGCCAGAATTCTGGCATTCGCCAGCAAAGCATCAGAATCGTCTGATACCATAGCTGACAGTTCCTGCAGGATACGCTCGATTTCGTCGCGTTCACGACTCATCAGTTCTCTTATTTTGTTATTTAGTTCAACAACTGCCATTGGTTCTATGAACAATGTAGCTCCACTTGAGGAAGTATCATGTACTATTCCCTGAACATCTCCTCGGTGGTCGGCTTTTACCGGGACTACATAACGGTCTGATCTTAGTGTGACCAGTTGATCCTGCAGCGAATGCGCATGACTGCGTATAATCCTGGCCAGTTGATCCTTAACATCCTGTTGTGTATCCCTGATGCGGCGGCGAATGCTATATAACTCAGAACTGGCCCGATCATGGAGTTCATCCTCGCCGGCAATGCATTCGTCCAGCCTGATCAGTAGCGGTCTGAGTGAAGTCAACTGTCTGATGCGGTCATATACGAGCCAGGGCTGTTCAACAGATTCGCCGATATCTTCTGGCAGCTGCGAGCGTACTTTGGCAACTGCTCTTAGAAATGCCGCGATGCGCAGAAGCTCCGTGATACCGAGAACTGAACCTGTTCGAGTTCTGGCAACTGAAGGAGAAATCTCACTGATTCCTGACAGCGGCAATAATCCTCGCTCAAGGATAACCTTGACCGCATGATCCGTCTCCTGCTGCAGGAGCATAACCGTATCATAATTATCTGAAGGTATAAGCTCTTCACATAGTTGTCTGCCGGGGGCGGTCTGAGCCATTTGCATCAGCTCGCTCAGAATCTTATCATATTCAAGTGTTATGAGTGTTTTACTATCTATCATGTTTCACTTTCCATAGTTTGATATAAGCTAATCCATATACCACATATGACACAAAAGACCATAGAATCGGCGGAACGAAGATCGCGCCGGCTAACCAGTCAGGTTCATTGGGTATCCAGAATAAGGCCGCGAAAGCTATGACAAAAAGTACAGTTGTAATTTTCCCATGCCATTTCGCATAGACTACCTGTTCATTCTTCCTGTAAATCATTGCACTGCCGGCTATCATCATCAGCTCTCGTCCAGCAAGTGTCAAAGGTACCCACAGAGGAAGGCGGCCAATTGCAAACATCGAAAAAGCCAGTGTCAGCTGGAATATTTTATCTACAAGCGGATCAAAAAGTTTACCGAAATCAGATGTCTGATTGAAGCGTCTGGCAATATAGCCATCAAGCAAGTCTGTGAGCCATATCGACAAAAATAACACAAATGACAGGAGACGTTTATCATCTCCTGCAATTATGAACCAGGCCATTACTGGAATCGCCAGGAAACGCAGCAATGTAAGAAAATTAGGTATTGTCGCTTCAAATTTCAGTCTCATGGAGCTATTTTGACATATAGACTGACTGAACGCAAGAAAAAATCTCTTTACCAAAATGTTGCCCTAAAATTAAATTGCCAATATTTTTGCCCGATCAAGATCTTCCTGACTGATGGTCTTGGTAGCCTTCAAAGCTTCTTCAATATCAAGATCAATTATCTCGCCAGCCTTGTAAGCAACAACACGGTTGTAGCGATTCTGCTGCAGGCACTCGATAGCTCTTACGCCCATCATACTGGCCATATGTCGATCCCTGACTGTCGGACTGCCACCGCGCTGCAGATGTCCAAGAATTGTCGGTCTCGATTCAATACCAGTCGCGGCCTCTATCCTCTGAGCTATATCGGTAGCATCACCGGCACCTTCTGCTACTATAACGATATAATGACGCTTGCCCTGATTCCTGCCCTGAAGCATCATTTTAACAACATCCCGATCAAAATCACTCTCGCGTTCCGGTATCAGAACGACCTCAGCCCCTGTTGAAATACTAACATTAAGAGCAATATAGCCGGCATGACGACCCATTACCTCAATGACGCTGCAGCGCTCATGAGAGGATGCTGTATCACGAAGTTTGTCGATGGCTTCCATGGCAGTGTTCATAGCCGTATCAAAACCGATCGTATAGTCTGAACAGGCAATATCATTGTCGATCGTACCAGGGATGCCTATAACGGGCAAACCCTTGCGGCAAGATCAAGAGCCCCGCGGAATGTACCGTCGCCACCGATCGTTACAACCGCATCAATATTAAATATCCGACACATCTCAATAGCTTTATCCACACCTTCAGGAGTATTAAATGTTTTGCTGCGTGCAGTCATGAGAAAAGTGCCGCCGCGCTGTAGTGTTTCCGATACAGAACGACTGTTGAGCTCTTCTATATCACCGCGCCAGAGACCGTGAAATCCCCTGCGGACACCGAAGACACGATAACCATAGTAAACGCTGCTGCGTACGACTGCTCGAATTGCGGCATTCATGCCGGGAGCATCACCACCGCTGGTCAATACACCTATATTGCGAATTATTTTCTCTTCACTCATTTTATATCTCCTTGTTCAGTCTCATCAAATCTTAAGGAATACTCCCGTTATTATAACAGGCTGATAT
>JAAYFZ010000422.1 GCA_012727965.1 Clostridiaceae bacterium | reverse complement strand
GTGGGATGATCAGGTTCATAAATGCCGGTGTAGACTGCTCTACCCAGATGCTCAATAAACGAACCAAACAATCTCTCATCTATCTCTGATATCTGATAATCCTTATCAATAACTATTTTTGCCTTTTTCATTTCTATTACCTCAATAATCTAAATTAATCAGCCTTTGACAGAGCCAGCAGTCATGCCGGCAATAAACGATTTTTGATTAAACAGGAATACAAGCATAATTGGCAGAACTGCCACAACCGCGCCTGACATCAGCATGTTGTAATTGTTTCCATATGGCGTCAGCATTGTTTGTAGTCCTACCGGCAGTGTCTGCATCGCTGTATCTCTCATTACGATCAACGGCCAGACGAAGGAGTTCCAGCTAGCCATGGCAAGAAGAATTGTCATCGCGCCATAGGCTGGCTTCATCAGAGGCATCATGATCTTGAAGAATATACCAAATTCTGTACAGCCATCGATACGGCCTGCCTCCATCAGTTCCTTGGGCAGACCAATCGCATACTGACGGAAGAAGAAAATACCAGTCATTGAAACTAAGAATGGTAAGAAAGCTCCCCTATAGGTATTAATTATCTTCAGAGTAATAGATAGCTTGTAAAGTGGCAGAAGCAAAATCTCAATTGGTACCATCATAACAACCAACACCAGCAGGAACGTTAGATTTCTGCCTTTGAAGCGATAAAGTGCCAAGGCATATCCCACCATTGAGCTAAGCAGCAAACCGCCTCCGGTCTGCAATGCAGTGATGATAATACTGTTCTTGTACCAGTGCATATATACGCCATCACGATCTGTCAGCAGATAACCATAATTTGTCAAACTGAAATTCTCAAAATCAAGCTGTAGACTCAATCCGTTTCTAATCATTTCAACGCCCGGTTTGAAGGAGGATAATGTCAGAAATACAAAAGGCATCAGAGCAATCAGCGAAACAACGCTGAAAAAAATGATGATCGAAGCAGTTGTGAAATTATTTTTAGTTTTACTTTGTATCGCCATTTTTACGCCTCCTTCCTGAATGATCCTGTGAGGAATAACTGTATAACATTTATCAGCAGCACCAGACCTAGCAGAACAAGACCGGCAGCAGATGCCAGACCAAAATTGTTCTGATTGATACCCTGATTATAAATATAGCCTACCAGCGTAGTTCCTATATCTCCTGGGCTTCTTGCACCATTAAACAAGGTGAAGGATTCCGCGAACATAGAGAAGCCACCGTAAACACTTATTGTCAAAACATAGATGATAGTTGGCCTAACAGAAGGCACAGTAATTTTCAGGAATTTCTGGATAGAGTTTGCACCATCAATGTCAGCTGACTCATAGATTTCAGCAGGTATGCTCTTGAGTGCCGACATATAGTAGATCAAGTTAACACCCATCCACTTCCAAGTGCAGAATAATACAAGAACTAACATCGCTCCGGTTTTAGTATAGAGAAATCTAAAAGGCTCGCCCCCAAGCGATACAATAATTGAATTTATCAAAGCAGTAGGCTGCTCGGCAAAAGCAAATTTGAAGAACAGACCCGCCATAACAACCGATGTCAGTGCCGGCATGAAGAGCGCGGACTTAAATATGTTGCCGCCTTTTGTCAAATGCGAATTAAGAATATTTGCCAGTACTAGCGGTATAGGTATGAGAATCAAAATTGTCCAGAATGTATATCTGGCTGTTACACTCAGCGCATTGAAAAATTGTCTGTTAAATAGATTCTTATAATTCTTCAATCCGATGAATTCAATTGAATCAAAACCCTTAATACTTTGCATACTCATCTCGATCGTTGAAATGATCGGATAGAGGAAGAAAATCAGAAAAGAAAGTACAAATGGCAGTATGAAAATATAGGGAAAAACTTTTCGCGAAGTTATAAACCCTTTAATCGATGTGGCACCCATGGTCTTATTACCAGCAGCCATGATCGAATCCTCCTTGCATTGGAATGTGGAATCTTAGTTAAGAAGAGGCAAGGGCTTCAGCGAGATATCAATCCGCTGAAGCCCGTCGCCGTTTCAGGATATTATTTCAGCATTCTTATCCTTGACTGCAATTTAAAGTTTCTTATCAGCTCATTGCTCTCATTTCTTCTGCAGCCTCTGTCAGTGCTTCAGCCGGGGTCTGGCTGTTTTCTTCAAGCACTCTGAACATAACGTTCTTCTGAACGGTTGATATCGCATTAGGATAACGATCGTCAGTAACAACAATTTTTCCGATACTATCTGCAGTATCAAGCATAACATCGAAGAGATTATCGCCGAAGTATTCGGTGTATTTGTTAGGTTCTGTCATTTCAGCATTGTCATACAGATCTTTTCTCAAAGGATCGAATCCGAGAACAGACCATGTCTTGATCGCGCCTTCTTCCGAGATCTTAGAGAAGAACAGGAAGTCTTTTGCCAGCTGCTGATCTTCACACTGGATAGTAACAGATGTACCTGTGCCGCCAAGACCAGCTGAGTTTGCTCCGCCCTCTTCCCATACAGGCATTGGACGTACTGTCATCTTGCCGGCCAGATCAGGCATATAGTCTGTGAAACGTCCGAGGTACCACAGAGGCATTGTAATACTTGCAACATTGCCTTCATTGAAGTAAGCCCAGAATTCCTCAGCATGGAAGAAACCGCCTGGAGCTTTCACAGCGATCTCGTCCTGGTAAACTCGATCATGCAGCCATTGCAGAACTTCAATGTTTGTTTCATTATCAAGAATTACTTCGCCGTCTGCTGTGAAGAAGTCTGAACCCTTCTGGACCAACAGTGGGTAGAATGACCAGTGCTCAGTTGTCTCAACTGCCATCATGTATTTACCGGTTTCTGCTTTAACCGTTTTACCAGCTTCTACATAATCGTCCCATGTCTTGATATCATCGACGTTCACGCCAGCAGCTTCCAGAATTTCAGTGTTGTAATAGGTAGCTGTAGCGCCAACATGATAATCAATACCATAATACTGTCCGTCTTTTGCATAGTTTTCAAAACGACCCATGATCAGGTTGTCTTGCTCTGGCTCAATTACATCATTTAGTGGAACCAGTGGTACAGTATTGCCCATCAGGAAGTTAGCATATTTGCCAATCTCGATGTCTACCAGATCAGGAGCTCCTGAACCAGTCTGAAGAGCTATCTGCAGCTTACTATGCAGTTCATCAAATGAATAAACCTCGACTGTAAGATTGATCGCACGATCAGGATTCTGCTCATTCCAGCTCTGAACAGCATCAATCATAAATTGATTGTGCAGTTCCTGGAATGTCCAGAAGCTAAGGTCTGTAGCAGTCTCAGAACCAGAATCGACTGTTGTCGGCTCTACTTCCTCGGCAACAGTGGTAGTTGTTGTGGTGTCATCACCAGGGGCCTTCGTTGTTTCTGCATCTGAGCCGCCACAAGCAGCCAGTGAAAGAAGCATCGTAACCATGATGACAAGTGCAAGCAGTTTCTTCATGAAAATTTCCTCCTTTTGAAATACCTTTTGGATAACTCGAACATTTATCCGTGAACATATTGTAACGTGACTGTGTAGTTTGCAGCATTATAACTTGTTGCACTTTCATTGCACAATTTTTAACCTGTATATACAAGCTACACTATAATATTTTGCTGTAAACAATTGGAAATTATAAGAAAAACAAGTAGAATGTATACAGTCATATAATAACGATAGGAGACAAAACAATGCCGGATTTTTTCGACAGCAACGTGCTTTTCGCCTTCGCACTGACAGTTTTTGCCGGACTTAGTACAGGTATAGGCAGCGCTATTGCCTTCTTCGCCAAACGCACTAATACAAGATTTCTCTCGATCAGTCTTGGCTTCTCGGCCGGCGTTATGATCTATGTATCATTTGTTGAGATATTCGTAAAAGCAAAAGACGCGCTCACTTCAGAGATGGGAGCCACCAAAGGTTCACTTATAACAGTGATTGCTTTTTTCGGCGGCATGCTTGTTATCGCTTTGATTGATAAATTTATACCAAGCTCTGAGAACCCGCATGAAATGTATCGAATAGAAGATATGAAGCCAGAAAACTGTTATGTTACACCAGATGGAACCAGGGTATGTGATCTGAACGGTCAGAAGTTGGAATTCAAGCCTGGGGAGACTGCAATCAAAATTGAATCTGAATCTTCTAAGAGTCTGCGGCAAAGCATGTCTGAAGAGAGTGCAGATAATTTTGGCAGCGGCAGTCATGAGCATAGACAGAAGCTTATGCGCATGGGTGTTTTCACTGCCCTTGCTGTAGGTATACATAACTTCCCGGAAGGTCTTGCCACCTTCATTTCGGCACTGCATGATCCCAGTATTGCTATACCGATCGCCATCGCCATAGCGATTCATAACATACCAGAAGGTATCGCTGTATCTGTACCAGTCTACTTCGCCACAGGCAGCAAGCGTAAAGCCTTTCGCCTGAGTTTCCTGTCGGGTCTTTCTGAACCGGCAGGCGCACTGATCGGCTATCTGATCCTGATGCCTTTTTTAAGTGAAACACTGATGGGCATAGTTTTTGCCTCAGTTGCCGGTATCATGGTATTCATTTCACTTGATGAACTGCTGCCATCAGCTCGGGAATACGGCGAGCCACATCTGAGTATTTACGGCATGGTTGCCGGCATGGCAGTCATGGCAGCCAGCCTTATTCTTCTTAGTTGATATTAAGAGTTTATTAATCATAGTCGGAGC
>JAAYFZ010000041.1 GCA_012727965.1 Clostridiaceae bacterium | reverse complement strand
TCAACCTGACCAGCGATTTGTTAACACTTTGTAGGTGTCCCGTTAATCACTATTTTCGCATTCCACATTTTACTGTGGCGGCTTACCGATCTCTGGTAAATCTCCTGTGGTATTCCCTGGAGCTTGTCTTCAGTATAGAGCTTATAGGCCAAATTGTCAAGCCTTTTTTATTCAATGTAACCATTAATTTTTGTTTCAAAGGCAACGGTTTTGGTTAATTGTCACAAATGATACGATTGAAAGCTTATGCTGAAAATCAAGCCAATTAGCGCCTGAATACTAGATATCTGAGGTTAAAGTCAATGCTTGATCTAATAAAATAACAGCATCATAAATGAATCTGGCACAAGGTCTCTCTGCGTAATATTCAGCTGTTCGAGCCGAAGGATTAGGTGAATCGTGTTTTATGTCAAGCTCGAGAAGATCACGACATAGGATCGTTTTATACTTATACTCGAAATCACCGGCAATCTGTTGGATGAGAGCATAGTGTTTGCCCTTCTCCTCATCGTCGCCTGATTTAGCATAACCATGCAGCAGACCAGCTACCATGAAGCTTCCGGTAAGTGCTCCACAAACCTCACGCAAGCGACCCATGCCACCACCGAAGGATGAGGCAAGGCGCATGGCCTGATCAGATTCCATTTCGGTCTGATCAAGCCATGCGCCAACAACTGACTGTGCACAGTTATAGCCCTGTTCAAATAAATCTACAGCTAGTTCAGCTCTATCTGCTGCCGTCAACAATGATTATCTCCACAGCTATCCGCATGCTGATGCTCATGACATACTGACTCGCTAGATACCAGTGTGCCGGCCATATAGCTCTCAACGACATCTGTCAGTTTACCTGAGGCACCCGTAATAACATCAATACAGTTTTCATTGAACATATCGACAGCACCACCACCCATGCCGCCGGCAATCACAACATTGACCTGTCGTTCATGCAGCAGACGCGGCAGCAAGCCTGGCTTATGTCCGGGGTTGGCCATAAACTCTTCTTTTGCCAGTGTATTATTTTCGATGTCGATAATTTGGAAGCCTTCACAATGACCGAAATGTTGTGATACTTCACCAGCTTCTATAGATACTGCAATTCTCACTTTTTCACCCTCCTGCGGTTTTTCTTCTGATTGATTCTGACTGTTCTTTTTGTCCAGCTCTTCTGCATCTTTCTCGACATAAGAAACCCCATGAACAGGCAGCTTCTCGAGAGCCTCTATAGCATCAGTGAGGAAATTTTTGTGAATTCTCTCAATATGACCCTCGTCAGCCAGTCTAGCCAGATCGGGGTCGATTGGCATACTGCCGAGATAAGGTATACCGAAATCAGCTGCTACTTGTGCTGTATGACTCTCGCCGAAAAGGGCGATTTCTTTACCACAATTCGGACATACAGTATGACTCATATTCTCAACAAGACCAATGATCGGGATATCCATCATTTTCGCCATATTAATTGCTTTTTTAACGATCATGGAGACCAGCTCCTGCGGCGAAGCTACGATTATTATACCGTCCAGCGGCAGTGACTGAAATACTGTAAGTGGAACATCACCGGTTCCCGGCGGCATATCCAGAAACATGAAGTCCAGATCACCCCAGATTACCTCATTCCAGAACTGTTTGATAACATTACCAAGAATCGGGCCGCGCCAGATAACAGGAGCATCCGGTGAATCAAGCAGAAGATTGATCGACATCAGCTGTATATCACTATGAGTCCTGACTGGAAACATCCCCTGGTCGGTTGTTTTTGGCGTGAACTCTTCTGCTCCAAAAAGCTTCGGCATCGAGGGTCCAGTAATATCAGCATCCATGACACCGATCCTATACTTACCGGTCCTTTGCATGTAAACAGCAAGAAGCGCTGTGACCATTGATTTACCGACACCGCCTTTTCCACTGAGAACTGCCACTGTCCGCTTGATTTGATTTAGCGGATGATTTTCTGCCAGCATGCTCTGGCGTTCATTGTTATTGTTTTGTTGACTCATTCTTCATTATCTCCTTCTGAAGTTTATTCCATAGACTCTCGGCAGCGGCTGTATAGCTTGCCACACCAGCCTGTACAGGCGTCATACTGTTCTGAAGCGCTTTCATGATCGCAGGCTCGAAAGGAATTTTTGCCAGTACCGGAACATCTTCAGCCTTGCATAGCTGCTCGATCGACTGCGTTATCATTTCATCGAGATCATATTTGTTAATACATACAGAAGCCGGAATCTTAAAATGCTTCGCCACGTCCAGGACCCGTCTAAGATCATGTCTGCCCGATTTGGTAGGCTCACAAACCGCGACAACGGCATCCGTACCGGTTATCGATGCGATAACAACACAGCCGATGCCAGGCGATCCATCGATCAGAGTCCACTGCTCTGGCGCATTTTTGTCTGATAGTCTTTTTCTGACCTCTGTTACCAGCTTGCCAGAACCATCTGCGCCAGTATACAAACTGGCTGTAGCAAATTTGCCATATTCTGTTTGCTGGAGATCAGTGGTGCCTATTACTGTATCGATCAAATCGATGGCCTCACTTGGGCAGACGACAGTACAGGCGGCACAGCCTTCACAACTAAGTGTCTCTACAATGTGGTCCAGACTGATAGCATCGAAACGGCAGGTCTGCCGGCAAAGATCACAGTGTATACATTTATCCTGATCGATCAGTGCTTTTTTACTGCCATAATATGGCTGCGGATTTTGCTGTTCATCAGCTACCAGCAAATGAAGATTGGGTGCGTCAACATCACAGTCGGCAAATCGTTTGTTCTTTGTCATTTGAACCAGAGATGCCACAAGCGTGCTCTTGCCGGTACCGCCTTTTCCACTGATAAATGCTATCTGCTTCATGAGCACACCTCCCCTCTTATACTGTGATAGAGCTCTGTCAGACTGATTGCCAGCGCTTCATCATCTTCGACCGGCAATATTCCTCTGGCATAGTGCTCCGCGATTTTTCGTGAGTAGGGCACCCGCAATGAAACAGGAACATTTTCAGCCAGACAATATTCATCGATGATTGCGTCTTGATCACCTGATTTGTTGATAATAACTCCCGCCGGAATTTTCATTTCTCTGACTAGCTCAACAGCAATCTTAAGATCATGAAGACCAAACGGTGTTGGCTCTGTTACGATCGAAGCATAGTCACAACCCTCAAGCGAATTGACTACCGAACAGGAAGCTCCTGGTGAGCAGTCAAAAACAGCAGCCTTGAGATCGATTTTTTTACTGACCTCCTGTTTAAGCCGCTTAATTATTGGAATACCAGCTGGTTCACCTATATTTAGACGACCCTGGAAAAAACAGCTATTGCTGCTCCAGCTGATATTGCCGATCGAACGATCGATCTCAGTAATTGCTTTAGGCTCACAAACAAGAGAACAAGCACCGCAGTGATGACAGAGCTCTGGGAAAACCAGCACCTTGCCTCGAACTAAAGCTAATGCATTAAACTGGCAGATCCTGACACAGGCTCCGCAGCCATTGCAGAGCTGCTCATCAATTTGTGGGACTTGTACCAGTACTTGTTCATTGCAATCAAGCTTGGGATTTAAAAACAAAAAACCATTAGGTTCTTCGACATCACAATCGACATAAGCACAGCCATGTATGATGCTGGCCAAACTGGCAGAGATCGTTGTTTTGCCTGTTCCGCCTTTACCACTAAGCACTGCGATCTTCAGCATGCTTGAATTACCTCTGACCGGCATGAGCCGGACCACTCTCTGTAATTTTCGACAGCTTGCCGGCAGCAAAAGCCTGGATATTTTCAAGTATTGTACCCTCAACTGCCTGATAGGCCGGAATAGATGCACTACTAATGACCCTCATGGCATTTGGTCCCAGTTGACCAGTTATAAGTATATCGGCACCGGAGTCAAGTACAGCCTGTGCAGCTGCGATTCCAGCACCTCCTGTGGCTGACTGAGCGGCATTATCCAAAACATCTATAAGCTGTCCATTCTCGTCTGTGAGTATAAAATATTCGGTCCTGCCGAATCTCATGTCTACACTGTCATTGATCTGACGGCCTTTGGCCGAAATAGCGATTTTCATAATTTCTCCTCTTTTCTTATTGGCATATGCTCATTACTACATTCAGTTTAAAACCAGTCAGGCGTGCTGTCAACATAAAAAGAATAAGCACCCCTACAAAATCGCAAGAGTGCTTAAGCAATAAACATCGTTCTATGATATATAAATGCTCCGAGTCAGCAAGACCAGATCATTTTTCTAGTGGATCTTCCTGAACTGATCTAAGATTTTTTCCGCGGCCTAAACCATGACCACCAACACCACCGGCTCCTGCGCCCCTGCCGGCTCCGGCGCCCCTGCGGCAGTTTCTCCACTGAGTCTGTTTACCTGCTGGATCTTCTGTACCACATTGGATATGTTCAGAGCTGCAGCGCGGGCAAACATAATCAGGGTCACTACATCTATCTGTATTTTCTGCGCTCTCTTCCCAGACTCGTCCACAATCCAAACAGCGAACAGGATGAATTCCACGTGTATATTTGCCGCCTTCTATACGAATCGCTTTGCCATTTACAAGACTGTCGGCTATCTTCTCTCGTGCCGATATCAGGACTCGCTGGAAGGTTGGACGTGATATTTCCATACGCTCAGCACATTCACCCTGCTCAAGACCCTCAAGATCCTTAAGTCTAACAGCTTCGATTTCTTCGAGTTTTAGTATGTTTTCCTCAGCAGAAGCTGGATCCTTGACATGTGGATAAAACTGCATAACTGCAGGCATTTTCTCGATTTTTCGCCATTTCACCGGACGCGGCATCTATATCACTCCATTCATATACACTTGTTAAACATGCTCATTATAGCATGCCTTCTGACATGTCGCCTGTTGAGCTGTTACCATTGCCTGGTATATACTTCTATTACTTGTACAAGTAGTACATCAAATACTGTGAGCGCAGTATATAGCCAACCCCGACAGATTTCAAGAGCAGTATAAGGAGCGCATAATGCTAGTTAATTCAGATGTATCAAACTTGATTCTGCATGGACTCGCGGCGGCTCCTGGCAGAGCTTACGGTAAACCCTACCTGCTGCTAAACAGCCAAGCTCAAATAGTAAAACCTAACGCGGTTCATGCGCTTTCCGTTGATATTGAAGGCGACCCTAATGACAGTCAGGCAAATAGATCCTCTCAAAAGGTCGGCTCATCCTCTGATATAGAGTCCCAAAAACTCTCTATTGCCTATAGTAAGCTTGCAGAACGTCTTCAACAGTTGGTCAAGAAGGCTGAGAAACTTGGGCGTACGGAAGAAGCTGATATTTTGCTTTTTCATACTACGGTTCTTGCGGATGAGAGTCTGCAAATGGAATCTGAGTCTCTGATAATAGAATATGGATTATCAGCTGCCGATGCAGTCAGCCAGGTCTATATTGATCAGATCAAACGTTTCGAACAGATCAAGGATGACAGGATCAGTTCCAAAGCTCTTGACCTGTACGATATCCTGAATAGCATACTTATGCTGCTCCATGCTGACGAAGAAGCACTGATAACGAGTCTCCCGGAAAATTCAATAATTATCGCTGATGATATAAGTCCGTCCCAACTAATTGCGCTGCCTTCAGAAAACATTGCCGGCATTGTCTGTGAACATGGTGACACGGAATCACATACTGCCGTCCTGGCAGCTGGTCTGCAAATTCCGGCCGTTTTTGGCTGCAGTGGAATCATAGAAGTTTGCGATACTCCGGAAAGTCCGAATAATATTTTGGTTGATGGCACTAGTGGGCAGGTAATGATCGAACCAGATAAATGCCAGATAGAAACAACTTTTGCCAATGATGTCCTTAACTTACAGCCAGCCATAACAGCCGACGGCGTTAGACTGGAGCTGTTAGCCAATATTGTTAGTATCGAAGAGTATAACAGATCAAATGATATTTACTATGACGGCACCGGCTTGCTGCGAACTGAGACTCTATTTGCCGGCAGCAGTATTGCTCCAGATGAAGAATTGCAGTACATACGTTATCGGCAAGCCGTTAGTTTAGCAAGCCATCAGGAGGGACCGATCATTATCCGCAGCTTCGACCTGGCTGAATCAGATAGCGTTAGAAAAGGTAGACTCTCAATCGTATCTGAGAGAAATTTCAGTCCAGGCGAACGCGGCCTCGCAAGAAGCCTGAGGCAGCCAGATGAACTGCGAACACAGCTGCGGGCAATTATCAGGGCTTGTGCCGGCAGAGAGTGCAGTGTTCTCTTCCCGCTGGTCATGTCATGTGCTGATTTTGTCAGAGCAGCTAAGCTGGCACAGGAGGCATATCACGAGCTTGGCCGCGAGGAGAAGAAATTGCCATACTCCCTCAAGATAGGTGCGATGATCGAAACTCCTGAGGCCGTTGCAGAAGCAGATAAGCTATTTGATCTTGCAGATTTTATCAGTATTGGCAGCAATGATCTCGCCTCATACTCTGATGGTGGTCTGTTTAATGATGAGAATATGAATATGATCAAACATCTGACATCGCGGCCAGAGGCTTTGAGCGGTCAGAAGAGAGTCATTCTCTGCGGCGAGCTTGCAGCCTCACCATCTGCACTACCAATCTGGCTCAGATTGGGACTGAGAAGCTTCAGTATAAATATCCAGCGCATGCGGGAATTTAAGAAAACTGTTGCTGTACTCCAAGTCCACAGGACGATCATGTGATAAAATGAATCCATAAATGATTCTCGAAGCTTCAGCCTCACGCCTCCATATCAGGCGGAGATAATCAAGCTGCATTTAGCAGAAAGGATCCCACAATGGCAACAGGTAGAACTATTATCGTCATCGGTGGCGGCCTCGGCGGTCTTTCCGCTGCAATTTCACTAGCACAACAGGGTAATACAGTCAAAATTTATGAGAAGAACGGACAGCTTGGAGGCAAGCTGAACAAGCTCGAGCAGGATGGATTTAGTTTCGATCTCGGACCATCAATTCTGACAATGCCGCATATTTTCGAGAAGCTTTTCCGTGATAGCGGTCGCAAAATGAACGACTATGTCAAGATCCAGCGTCTCGAGCTCGAATGGCGATCATTCTTCCCAGACGGTTCGATTATCGATCTCTATGGCGACCTCGACAAAATGGCTGCTGCCAATCCAACCCTCGACCCGAAACATATCGAAGAATACCGCAAATTTTTAGATTATGCCCACAAACTATACGATGCAACTGAGAGAAGCTATTTTGATCTTGGTCTCGACGACACCCCCTCAGTACTCAGGCAATATGGGCTTCTGCGCTCGTTGAAAAACTTCGATCTGTTTACAACGATGCATGACGCAATAGCCAAATATATAACAGACCCCAATCTGCTCGATATGCTCGACTACTTCATCAAATATGTCGGCTCATCACCATATGACGCACCGGCGGTCCTCAATATGATGATCTACATGCAGCATGCCCAAGGCGTCTGGTATGTGCCGGGCGGCATGTATGGATTGGCTGAAGGTCTAACGAAACTGGCAAAAGAAACCGGCGTCGAAATCAATCTAAATACCGAGGTCGTCAAGCTGATCCGCAAGCGCAGCAGTAATCAGATCGAAGCAGTAGAACTAGCTGACGGCTCAAGAATCAAGGGCGATATTTTCGTATCTAACATGGAAGTATTGCCAGCCTATGAGCAACTGCTCGGCGAAAAAGATCATGCCGCCAAAAAGCGCAAACGCTTCGAGCCAGCCTGTTCCGGATTAGTCCTGCATCTCGGCGTAGACCGTCTCTATCCTCAGCTCGCTCATCATAATTTCTTCTTCTCATCTGACCCGCGAGCTCATTTTGACAAGGTCTTCCACAGTCATAAGCTACCGGATGACCCGATTCTCTATGTCGTCAACAGCAGCAAAACCGACCCAGGTCAGGCCAGATCAGGCCATGAAAATATCAAGATACTGCCGCATATCCCATATATGCAGGAACAGGATTTCTCACAGGAAGAGTATATGCAGCTAAGAGAACGTGTACTGATAAAAATGGAAAATATGGGCATCACGGATTTGCGCAAGCATATAGTCACCGAGGATATGTGGATTCCGGCAGACATCAAGCGCATGTATAATTCTGATCACGGTGCCATCTATGGTACCGTCTCTGATAAGAAGAAAAACAAGGGCTTCAAAAATCCCAAGAAGAGCGACCTCTTCAATAACCTTTACTTCACGGGCGGCACAGTCAATCCCGGCGGCGGAATGCCAATGGTCACACTCAGCGGCCAGAAGGTCAGCGAAATGATCATGCGTAATGGATGAGGCAGGAAACTCTATGACAAAACAATGGCAGGAAATAATACACCGGCAAAAGGCGAGGGCATCTTGTGTGGCTGATCGGCTCGAGCGCAGCAGATCAGCTCTGCTTAAGCTAAAAAGAATGATAGTTGAAAATGAACAGGACTTCATCGATGCTCTTCATTCTGACCTGGGCAAGTCTCCGGTAGAAGCCTATGCCTCGGAAATTGCATTAACACTCAATGAAATTGACTATTTACTGAAGAATCATAGAAGATTTCTTAAGAATAGAAGAGCCATTTGCCGACCTGGCACAACTGCTATTGTAAGCAGAAGACCTTATGGCTCTGTGCTTATTATGAGCCCCTGGAACTATCCCTTCCAGCTGGCTTTGCTGCCGCTCGCAGGAGCATTAGCAGCAGGCAACAGCTGTTTTCTCAAGCCCTCTGAGCTGGCACCGGCAACATCTGGCTTGATTTCCCGACTTGTTGCTGATGTTTTCAGTCCGGATGATGTTTGTGTCGTCGAGGGCGACGGTTCTGTTGCAGCAGAGCTCCTAAGCCAGAATTGGGACTTCATATTCTTCACAGGCAGCGAGCGTGTAGGTAGTATTATCGCAGAGCAGGCTGCCAGGCTGCGCATCCCCTGTATTCTCGAACTAGGCGGAAAATGTCCTTGCATTGTCGATGCTGAAAGTGTAAATGAAGTAACCGCACGCCGTATTATCTGGGGCAAGTTTTTTAATGCCGGTCAAACCTGCGTGGCGCCAGATCATTTGTATGTGGAGGCCTCTGCTCTTCCAGCACTGCTCGAAGAACTAAAGAATCAACTTAGGCTCCTCTATGGTCCGGACCATCTGCTTTCAGATGACTATGGCCGCATCATCGGCAGGAAGCATTTCGATAGACTTCTGAGCATGCTGTCTGACGGTACGGTTTATCTGGGCGGCAGCTATCAAACCGATCAGCTCTACATCGAACCGACGATCATCACTGAACCAGACCTGAATTCTGCACTGATGCAGGAAGAGATATTTGGTCCTCTACTGCCGATAATAACCTGGTCTGATCAGGATCAGCTGATGCATGATCTGCAGTCCAGGCCCGCGCCGCTTGTGGTTTATGCCTTCTGCCGCGACAAACATTTGATTAATAGACTTCAGGATGAACTAATAAGCGGAGCTTTCTGCCTCAACAATGTGCTCGAACATGTCGCCAGAGCCGAGCTGCCCTTTGGCGGTGTCGGCAATAGCGGTTATGGCCGCTATCACGGCAAAGCCAGTATAGATGCATTTACCTGGCAGAAGACTATCTACAAGAAGAGCCAATCATTTGACCTAAGGCTAAAATATCCTCCTTATGAAAATAAACATTTGAAGATGGTGCGAATTATACGCAGGTGGCTGCCATAGCCTGGAAAGGAATTTGCCGATGCTATTAGTTTTCAGTCTGGTCGTAATACTCCTGGCAATAGTCTCAGGTTTCCTGATGCTTTGGCGACTGCCAGTACCGCAAGCAGATCCACTGCCTGCTGCCTCAACCGATACTGGCGTGCAGCCTAAGCTTACTATCATTATTCCTGCACGAAATGAGCAGCAGCGTTTACCGCCGCTGCTTGAATCGCTTGCCAAACAAGAC
>JAAYFZ010000421.1 GCA_012727965.1 Clostridiaceae bacterium | reverse complement strand
ACGATGGTATAGCCGAGCCTGATTCCAGTGAAGCCTGCCAGCTTGGAGAAGCTGCAGAATTCGATGGCGCATTCTCTTGCACCCTCGATTTCAAAAATACTATGTGGCAGATCCTCTGTGATATATGCTTCATAAGCCGCGTCATAAAGAATGATCGAGCCATGCCGTCTGGCATAATCAACCCAGGTCTTAAGCTGTTCTGCAGTAATTACAGAACCAGTCGGATTGTTCGGGAAGCAGAGATAGATCAGCTCAGGTGCCGGTTTGTTCTCGGCCGGCAGCTCCGGCACAAATCCATTTTCAGCCGTACAGCTGAGATATGTCAGATTGCTCCAGCGGCCATCCGGCTGCAGATCACCTGCCCGCCCGGCCATGGCATTTGTATCGACATAAACAGGATAGACCGGATCACAGACAGCGACCGTAGTATCGGCAGCGAAAAGATCGCCTATATTGCCAGTATCGCTTTTGGCGCCGTCACCGATGAATATCTCATCGAGCTCGAGTTTGACACCACGCGGCGCATAATGGACTTCAGCGATCCGGCTGCGCAAAAACTCATAGCCGTTCTCCGGACCATAACCGTAGAAGCTCTCAGCTCGCGACTGATCATCGACGGCAGCATGCAGCACTGCGACTACACTCGGCGCAAGCGGCCTGGTGACATCGCCGATGCCCAGACGGATCAGCTCAAGCTCTGGTTCATTTTCATTGTAACTGCGTATACGAGCCGCGATCTCCGAGAAGAGATAGCTGCCCGGCAGCTTAAGGTAATTATCATTAACTCTGATCATAAAAACTCCTGACACCGGCTTTTGCCGGTTATATTATTCTTAGGTTGCTAACAGACTCACTTAACATCACTGGCAAAAGCCGCCGTCCAGCTTGATCCATCAGTTTCCGTTGGCTGCAAACATACACTGGCGCTGCCCTCGAAGACAAAAGACGCGGGCCCGGTCATATAGATATGATCGTTCATTTCATGCCAGCGGATATGCAGGTCACCGCCATTTAATGTGACAACTGCTTCGCGTTCACAAATACCATTGACATAAGCTGCTGCCAGGCTGGCGCAGGAGCCGGTGCCGCAGGCCATAGTCTCGCCAGAGCCGCGCTCCCAGACACGCATGCGCAGATGCCCGGGGCCTAAAACCTGGACGAATTCAGTATTTATTCGCTGCGGAAACAAAGAGTGATTCTCAAAATCAGGCCCGAGCTTCTCGAGCTCAAGAGCTTCAGGATCATCAACAAACACAACGGCATGTGGATTGCCCATAGAGACAGCCGTTGCCTGCCAGATTCGTCCGGCTACGCTGATCTCCTCGTTGATCATTTTCTCTTTCTGCCAGTTGACAGGTATAGCTGTCGGCGAGAATTCCGGCTTGCCCATATCGACAGTAACGGAGCTGACCTGCCCCTCTGACAAGCTCAATTCCAGCGTTTTAAGTCCTGAGAGTGTTTCGATCGTCATGTCGGTTTTCCTGACATGCCCGCGTTCATAAACGTAGCGGGCCACACAGCGGATGGCATTGCCGCACATCAGACCACGTGAACCGTCGCTGTTATACATATCCATCATGATATCCGCTTCTGTGGATGGACGCATCAAGACCAGGCCGTCCGAGCCGATACCAAAATGGCGGTCGCTCAACAGCATGGCAATCGCTCCGACTGCATCCTGATCACTGCACCAGTCTGGTTCTCCCTCTTCACTAAACTCTGCTGTGTAAACGTAAATATAGTCATTGCCGATGCCATGCATCTTCGTAAATTT
>JAAYFZ010000420.1 GCA_012727965.1 Clostridiaceae bacterium | reverse complement strand
TGCGGAAACCGCGATCGAAGACAATTTTGTCTATCTCGACAGCTCCTGCGCCGTATGCGCCAAGCTCAATTGTTTCCTGAACCATTTTGCTAATCAAGTTATCCATCATGCTCGTCCTCTTTTATCATTGTGAGATATTTATCATACCATGAAAGCGCCTGCTTGATTGCCTTGCGCAGCGGCATTCCTCTTCCGGCTAGAAGCACCAGACGGTTATTTGTTTCTCCTTGCCAAGGCTTAAGCTGAACATCCGGACCGGTACAGTCGGCATAAAAATTACCGTCAGCCAGCTTGAGGAATCCTTTCATCCGATATGTGCTTTCACTAAGCTGTTTAAGACAGTGAAGCATCATATCTCTGCTCATGTTAAAACTTACCTCAAGAGTCGACTTCTGTAATGTTATATCTCGAAGCTCAGAAGCCATCTCCTGTGCAGATGATGGTTTTAAGTGCTTAAGCCAATCTGATTTAATACGGCCATACTCCGTCTCTTCAATATGGGCCAGAGGATTAGCCTGCAGTATCAGTTCGCGGGCAGCTTCCTTTTGTTCCGGCTTCGCTATATCAGTCTTATTGAGCAGAACTAGCCCGGCAACTGCCAGCTGCTTATGCGCAACAACTGCGGTGTGGTAGACACGAGGCAGCTGGACAGCGTCCGCCAGGCATATGCTTCCTTCATAACTGATCTCGGAGTACTTAGACAGTAAATGGCTGATATTGGTTGGATCTGCCAGTCCACTTGCCTCAGTTACGATCACATCAGGTTTCTGAGCAATTGCTGTCGCCAGAGTCTCTTCGAATTTATCTAGTCTGCAGGAACAGAAGATCGAACCGTTGTTGATCTCTGCCAGGACTGAATTCATCTCACGCAGCAGCTTGCCGTCGACGCCCTCTTTTCCAAACTCATTGATAATGAGAAAGATTCTCTTCGGAGCGAGCAGGCGGATGAAATTCTTGAGAAAAGTTGTTTTCCCGGCACCCAGGAAACCTGTGATCAGATAAAATTTCATAATTATAACACTTCGTTTACTGCTTCTTCCAGCTCTTCAGTGCTGGGGATGATCGATGAAAACTTAAGCTGACCATTGATATAAATACATGGCAGATTAGTAACACCCATCTTCATACAGCGGGCAATATTTTCCTTCTCAGTAAATTTGTATTCAACCAGATCGATTTTCTCACGGAAAGTGCCTTTTACCACATTGGCAGCACCCATCATATAGGTACAGGCCGCGCAGGTAGCACTGTCAAGTGTGAAGACTTCAACGAGAGGTCTCTCAAGGTTTTCATAATCAGGCAATTCAACCTCGATATCAAACGTTGCTGATGTGTAGTTCTTGACCATCTCTGCAGAATCAGCAGTGTTAAGAACGGCCTGAGCGGCACCAATCGTATTTTCAACCGGCACGGCATAAGGCATGTCACAGCCAGGAGCCACGATGAAGTTTTTGTATTCGTCGAGCTTGGCCAGCATATCGACAACAAATTTCATATTATCCTGCTGAGTACCATGCAGCATGACGCTTGTCAGCGGTATATTGCCGCCGATAACAACATTATACTGATCGCAGACGGCTTTTGCCGCTATGATATCAACATTTTCATCGACTGAGATCGAATCAGGCGCGGTTTTGCACATGACCTCGATATTGCGGGTAGCGTTGCCACAGACGAAAAATGATGAGAAAACCTTCTTCTCTTCACGTATATAGCGGAACAACTCGGCAAAAGGCTCGCTCAGGAATTCTTCGAAATGATCGACAGATATCTGCGATACAAGCGGGTCAACAATAGCGATCACATCCATGCCGGCATCGACGAACATATCGATCATCTTCTTGCCGCTGTCGACGCAGAAGCTCATGAGATCTTTTACATACTCGTCGTCATCATACATATCCATGAAAATGTCATTGCCGCGCAGATGGCTGGCAAGGGTAAAAGGTCCACAAAGCAGGCCATAGAGCGCTGTTGTTTCGCCGACTGCGGCCTTCATACGGCGCATGGCGGATAGTACCATCGGCATACGGCCGGCATCAGGTGTCGGCAGTGTACAGCGGCAAGGAATATTCATTGTATCTGCCAGAGGATGGTTGGCAACGCTGGGAGGACCATCCTTGGACCAAACCAGATCGCATCCGAGAATTTCAGCTTCGAGCTGCAGATCGAAGACAACTGGCTGTCCATCAGGTTTATACAGACGATTGACTTCCATCAGAGCATCGACAAGCTTATCCTCATCAGTCAAGATTTCTGTTGCATCAACACCTGTCAGCTTACCAGCATGCACACCGGCAAAAGGCACCCACGGTGCGCGTTCTGTTACTTCGTGTCTTAGTGTGCTAAACAGCAGTTCTTTTGGATTCATGATAAGTTCTCCTTCTTTTTTGCAAGCAAACTGCTGCGTCGATGCAGCAGCTTGCCCATTTACACAGTTTACTTATTTATTCAGTTCCGCTAATTGGAAATTAATTGTATTTAGATAGATCGTTTATCAGGCTGAGAAGAGTCCTACAGCCACTTCCGCACATGTTGCGGCGTCCGGGGTGTAATAATCGGCACCGATTTGCTCACAGAAATTCTGATTTACGGGAGCACCACCGACCATGATTTTTACTTTTTCACGTATACCTGCATTTTTCGCGGCATCAACAACTTCCTGCATAACGCCCATTGTTGTAGTCAGAAGCGCTGAACAGCAGATTACGTCACAGTTCTCATTCTGAGCTGTCTCAATGAATTTTTCAGGTGGAACGTCTGTACCGAGATCGATAACTTCAAGACCCTTGCCCTCAAGCATCATCTTGACCAGGTTCTTGCCGATATCGTGCAGGTCGCCTTTTACCGTGCCTAGACAAACCTTGCCAACAGCCTCAATGCCACTCTCAACGAGCAACGGCTTAAGCACCTGAGCACCCATATTCATTGCTCTGGCAGCAACCAGAACCTCTGGTACGAACACTTCATTGTTCTTAAATTTGACACCGATGATGCTCATTCCTGACAATAGACCTTCATCGAGGATCTGTTTTACAGGAATGCCCTCATCGACCGCTTGCTGAACAAGCTCTTTGACGATTTTTGCTTTGCCCTTCTGCAGGTTCTCAGAAATTTCGTTTAAAATTGACATTTGCATTCTCCTTTGCTTCAAGCATATATTGACAACAAGTCTGATCCTAAGCTCCCCTAGTGTCATCAGAATAACATGGTCAAGATCTTCTTACTTGTATTAGCTTGTGATATTTGGTAATATTTTGTTGTATATGCAAACGTACCAAAACGAGGTAATCCACATGGCTAAACAAGAATCCTTCGATCTGACACTGGCAAAAGAATGCGCCTCCGCTTATACCGGAGCAACTGGTCTTAGCTGCATCATTTCTGACTCCAATGGCGACCTGCTATCCGAATATGGCTATGGCTGCCGCAGCTGTATGATCTGCGAGCGCGCAGGGAAACTCAAGACGCAATGTGTACAGGCGCAGAATTATGGCATGACTGAAGCAGAACGCTTCGGCGGCAAATATATTTACTACTGCCCGATGGGTCTGACCTGTTTCGTTTCACCGATTCTCGGCGAACTTCATAACGCAGCCAAAATAACTGTCGGACCATTTTTGATGGTTGAGCATCAAGATTTCATCGACTGCGAGCTTGATCAATATGACAACGATAAGCAAGAACTAATTGTCGAAGAACTAGTTAATGTACCGGTTATCACACCGGCAAAAGTAAACGACCTCTCGACGCTTCTGTTTATGGCAGTTGGTTTTATGAATAAGGTATCAGTTTCTAACAGGCTGCTGGATTCACAAACATCTGACGCGCTCCAAGGTCAGATCACCACATACATCATGCAGCTGAAAAATGAAGAGACGCCGCCGCCTTATCCTTTTGCCATCGAGCGATCTCTGCTTAAGAGTATTTCCGATGCAAACAAGACGGAGGCACAGCGTCTACTAAACGAAATGATGGGGCATATATTGTTTTCAACCGGACGTGATTTCGAACTGGTTAAATCAAGAATACTCGAGCTGATGACTCTGATCAGCCGCGCCGCCATCGAGGCCGGAGCAAACGCAGAATACTCGCTTAATATCTGTCATGAGAGCCGCAGCCACTTATCTTCACTGCATAATATCGAAGAACTCTGCCTCTGGCTTAGCGATACTGCTACCCATTTCATGGACAGTATTTTCAAATACGCTGATGCTCGTCATGCCAATGCGATTCACCGCTGCGTTCAATATATCGAAGCTAACTATCATGACAAAGTCTCACTCGATCTGTTGGCCGGAATGGTCTACCTATCTCCGCCATATCTCAGCAGAGTTTTCAAACAGGAGACCGGAACACCGTTCAACACTTACCTTAATGAAGTCCGTGTGCAGAAGGCCAAGGAGCTATTGCGTCATGAAGAAATGCGATTGATAGATATCGCCGAGGCTGTCGGTTTCGAAGACCAGAGCTATTTTACGAAGGTATTCAAGCGCATAGTCGGGCTTACGCCACTGCACTATCGGGCACAAATAAAGAATACTAGAGATATTCCCGCAAGAGCTCCTGCACCTTGACGACTCGTTTCTCCCGGCTGCTGCGGATCAACCCAGCATATATCGAGAAAACTGAAGCGCTTCTCTGGCTGCCTTATCAAGACTATCATTACTTGTGTCATCAGTAATCTCACGCCAGACTTTGATATCCTGTCCGACTTTGCCACCTTGCAATACAAACGGCTCCATGACAACAGCGCCGTCATAGCCGACATCCTGTAAAGCCTCAGCAATTTCACGCCATGGTGTACGTCCCTTGCCCGGAACGTTGCGGTTACATTCACCGGTGTGAAAATGTCCAAGATGCTTACC
>JAAYFZ010000419.1 GCA_012727965.1 Clostridiaceae bacterium | reverse complement strand
ATGCTGAAGGATATTGATACGGATGACTAGAAGGAAACGAATTTTTAAGCCGCTTAGACAGATAGTCACAGGCAAAAGGCTGCTGGCTCTGGTTTTGTTGACTCTTCTGCTGATAACAGTATCAGTTGGTTTTGCCTATGACCACCATAGCAGAAGGCAGCCGATTGTTCTGGATGTAGCGCTATATTCCGGTACCAGCTGGAATGTACCTCAGAAGAATGCCTATACGATTTATGACATGATTGCAGAGAATTTTGAGAAACAGTATCCGGGACATAATGTCAAAATCAATTATAGAACCGGTCAGATGATCAGCAATTATTCTGAATGGCTGGCACAAAAAGTTCTTCTCGGAGAAGAGGCCGATATCTTTCTTGTTCTGGAGGAAGATTTCAGTACATATTCATCTATCGGCTTATTTGAGGATCTGACACCTTATATCAAGGCAGCAGATGATTTCAACGAATCTGGATTTTATCAGAGAGCCTTGCAGGCAGGTCAGTATTATGGCAGCCAGTATACTCTGCCATTTGTGGTCGCACCAACCTTCATGGTTGCAAATAAGACGCTGCTTGAGAAGGAAAACATCAATATTGACGATGAACAATGGACCTGGGACGATCTATATGAAATCAGTAAAAAAGTGACAAAAGATATTGATGGAGATGGTCGTCCCGATCAATTTGGTATATATGACTATAACTGGGATAATGCCTTCTATACAAATGATCGCCAACTCTTTCCTAATGATGGCAGCAAAATCGCCTTCAATGACAGCTATCTGGCAGAGACAATAGATTTCATGAAGCGCCTGCACCAGCTCAATCAAGGAATTGTGCTAAGAGAAACTATGTTTGATCGCGGCCAGGTCGCGTTCAAAATGTTTGCACTGCCCGAGTACAGGGCATACGGAACATATCCATATAGAATTCTGAAGTATGAAAACTTCGAATGGGAGGCTGTGCCGATGCCGGCTGGCCCAAATGGATACAGATCATCGAGACTTTATACAGTTCAGATTGGAATGAGTTCGCGATCAGACAATAAACAGCTGGCTTTTGAGTTTATGAAATTTATGACTACTGACGAGGTATCCCAGGAGTTGATTTGGGAAGAAACGTATGCTCTGCCTGCTCAGCGTCATTTAGTTGACAAGATATATCAATCAGATCATCCGGAGGTACTAGAGAGCAAGGCAGTTGACGCGAAATTTCTTGCAGAAGCCATAGAGAGTTCGTATCTTGATCCCCATTTTAAGAAATTTTCCAATCTGAAAGCTGTTATGGATCAGCAGATCTATCAGATCGTTGCTGGGGATCTCGATGTTGTCGAAGGCATCAAGGACATGAAAAAGGACCTCGATAGAATTATCAAAGATTGAGACAGACAAATCACATTGTGAATAATATATGTCATAAATGTAATATTAATTGTGATAAATGTCATATAAAACAAGTGACACAATACAGTTACAAGTTCTCCTCGTAATTGTGCATAATACACAACAGGTACAATAAAACCTGAAATTTGAAGGAGGAAAAGACATGAAAAAGTACATTGCACTTCTAATTGCAGTTGCTATGCTCGTATCACTGGCAGCCTGTGGCGGCGGCGATACAACAACAACTACTGCCGCACCTGCAGAAACCACAAGAGCTGCTGCGGGTGGCGATGAAACCACAACAGCTGCTGCGGGCGGCGATGAACAGTACACCTTTGGTTATACATGTATGACCATGAACAATCCTTTCTTTATCATTCTTGAAAAATCGATCCGTGACAAGGTCGAAGCTAATGGCGATACACTGATCACAACTGATCCTGCTATGGACGTAACCAAGCAGATCAATCAGGTTGAAGACATGATCACTCAGGGTATCGACGCTATCTTCCTGAATCCAGTTGACTGGGAAGGCATCCGTCCAGCTCTTGAAGCTCTTAAGGCTGAAGAGATCCCTGTAATCAACTTCGATACAGAAGTCAAGGATATGGAATTCGTAACTGCTTATGTCGGTTCAGACAATAAGAACGCAGGTTTCGTCTGTGGAGAAGACCTCGTGAAGCGTTTCCCAGAAGGCGGCAAAATCGTTGTTCTTGATTCACCTACAATGAACTCTATCAATGACCGTATCGCTGGCTTCATGGAAGCTATCGAAGGCAAGAATTTCGAAATCGTTGCTCAGCAGGATGCAAAAGGCGATCTCCAGACATCTCTGGAAATCACAGAAGATATCCTTCAGGCCAATCCTGAGATCCTGGCCATCATGGGCGGCAATGATCCTACAGCTCTCGGTGCTCTCGCAGCATGTAAAGCAGCTGATATGACAGAAGTCCTCATCTATGGTGTTGACGGTTCTCCTGAAGCTAAGGCTGAAATCGGCGCTGGCGGACAGTTCGCTGGTTCAGGCGCACAGTCACCAATATCTATCGGTGAGATGTCAGTTGACGTAGCTTACCAGGTACTTAAGGGTGAGTCTTATGAAGAGAGAACACCAGTTCCTACCTTCCTGATCAATGCAGACAATGTAGATCAGTACGGTACTGACGGTTGGCAGTAATTCTGACCTGAAACCTAGCAAGTAATAGCTATCCTGCAAATTTACACTGTAATAAGCTGAGATAGTATCGTACGGAGCGTTTTATCCGACATTTAGACGGGTAGAACGCTTCCGTATTGATAAAAACAGAAAACAGGCAAAAGTAAAGCTAGAGGAAAGAAGGTGCATCTTTGGAGAATTCAGTCCTTCTTCAAATGAAAAACATCCATAAGCAATTCCCCGGCGTATATGCTCTGAAAAATGTTGATTTCGAGCTGCAAGCCGGCGAAGTACATGCTCTATTGGGTGAAAACGGTGCTGGCAAATCAACTCTGATAAAAGTTCTTGGTGGAATCTATAGCATTGACCAGGGTGATATATTCATCGATGGCAACAAGGTTACCATCGCAAACGTATCTGATGCTCAGAAAAATGGCATCAGTATCATTCATCAGGAGCTGGTACTAGTACCGTATATGACTGTTGCTGAGAATATCTTTCTTGGCCGCGAACCAATGAATGCTCTGCGTATGGTCGATTATGACAAGATGAACCGTGACGCTCAGGAGCTTCTTGACGCATACGGACTAAATATACAAGCAGACAGGCGCCTCGGCAAGCTGACAACTGCAAGTCAGCAGATGATCGAGATCATCAAGGCTATCTCCTTCAATTCCAGGATCCTGGTTATGGATGAGCCGACATCGTCTCTATCTGACAAGGAAGTAGATTATCTCTTCGATACGATTAGACGACTCAAGTCTGAGGGCGTCGGTATCATTTATATTTCACACCGTATGTCGGAGCTTAATATGATTTCAGATCGTGTTACAGTCATGCGTGACGGTGAATATGTCGGTACAAAAGTCACAAAAGAGACTGACAACACAGAGCTCATATCCATGATGGTCGGACGTGAGCTTACAAATTACTATACAAGAACATACTCCGCGACCGACGAAACAGTACTTCAAGTAAAAGACTTAAACAGCGGAGATTTTCTGAAAAACATCAATTTTGAACTAAAAAGGGGCGAAATTCTTGGCTTCGCGGGTCTAGTTGGTGCAGGCCGCAGCGAGGTTATGCGCTGCCTGTTTGGAATAGATCCGATAGAATCCGGTGAAATCGAAATTAACGGAACTATAACAGAAATCAAGAATCCGCAGCAGGCTATGAAGAACGGTTTAGCCCTGGTGCCTGAGAGTCGAAAGGAAGAAGCGCTGTTCATACAACAGAGCGTTCAATTCAATACGACCATCAAGGTACTTGAACAGTTTATGCACGGTATTTTTGTAAACTCAGCAAAAGAGACAGATATCGCGCAGAAATATGTTGATGACATGTCGATAAAAACACCCAGCCTCAAGCAGGTGGTTGGCAACCTCAGCGGCGGAAACCAACAAAAAGTTGTTATTGGACGCTGGCTGGCTACTACTCCTAGCATCCTGATTCTCGATGAGCCGACCAGAGGCGTCGATGTCGGAGCAAAAGCCGAGATATACGCGATTATGAATGAATTAGCCAGACAAGGCGTTTCGATCATAATGGTTTCTTCGGAGTTGCCGGAGGTTATAAATATGAGTGATCGTGTCGTTGTAATGAGCAACGGAATAGTTGCTGGCTGTCTTGAGCGTGAGGATCTCTCTCAGGAGAAGATCATGCATCTGGCTACGTCGGCGATGTAATACTGATAGAAAATATTGAGAATGAGTGGAGGTTCACGCTATGTCAGCTGAAAATGCAACAAGAGCAGGTCATAAGCAGAATATCGTTATGCGATTACTGCTATCTATCCTGCAATTCTTAAGAGAAAATCTGGGTATACTGATCGGTTTCCTGCTGTTATGTATATTGCTTACCTGGAGAACTGATGTTTTTCTTACATCGAAAAACCTGCTGAATGTTTTGCGCCAGTTGTCGACAAACCTATATCTGGCATTGCCGATGACAATGATCATCATCCTCGGTGGTATCGATCTTTCAGTTGGTTCTACAATAGCTTTCTCAGGTGTTGTTACCGGCGGACTTATCGCCTTCAACAATGTACCTGTTCCACTGGCTCTGGCTGCTGGCTTGATCACTGGTCTTGCCGTAGGTGCATTCAATGGACTGGTCGTATCCAAGACCAGTATTCCTCCGTTTATCGTGACACTTTCGACGATGAATATAGCTCGTGGTGCTGCCTATGTCTACACAGGCGGTCAACCTATTCGTGTTATGTCAGATGAGTTCAATTTCATCGGCGCTGGCTATGTCGGAAAAATTCCTACACCTGTAATCTATCTTGTAGTTATTTTGTTTATTACATATCTGATAATGAATCGCAGCAGGCTTGGTCGCCATATCTATGCTGTTGGTGGTAATCGACAGGCAGCGAATTTTTCCGGTATCAAAACCGGTAAGGTTCTCTTCTTCGCCTATGCTTTCAGTGGATTGAT
>JAAYFZ010000418.1 GCA_012727965.1 Clostridiaceae bacterium | reverse complement strand
ATCCTGTTCTTCAACTCTACCAGATCATAATCAATTAACTGTCTGAGCTGTTCTCGTATGACAGGTATGCTTAGCTCGTTCTCTATTGTTTTTTCTTTGCTGCCAAAGAAGGTATTGATCAAACTAGCTTTATCGTCGTCAAGTTGATCATAGTTTTCAATTGACTTAATCTCCTGCCTGATAGTGCCTATGGCATTTTCAAATTTCTTCTTTTCATTATCAAGGCTTGTTTGAATCTGCTTCTTAAGTACTTCAAGTCGTCCCTTAACTTGTAGCATCTGGTTTTTCCGAAAGCACTCCTGATCATTTATCTGTTCACGAATAATTTCCTCGTCAGATCTATCTGGCAAATATGAAAAGTTGTTTGCCTGCTGCATGAGATATGTTTTAGCATCTCTATAAATCGTACCTTGTTCACTGTTGATAAACTTGATAATCTTGTCAATCGTATTAGTCCTATAATCAAGCCACCTGTCTTCGTCATCGATTAGATCAGTGAGATACCAAGTGTAGGATTTGCCATGTAGTCCTTTTATCTCGTCACGCGTTGGTTTAAGCAAACTAACAAACGGAAATATATTCTCCTGCATAATAAATTGATCCAAATCACTAGCAAATTTATTAAATCGTTCAGCTATTTCTTTGCCAAGGGCTTTTGCCTCTGTTGCTATAGGTGGGGTGTTAAAATATTCTTCACTGAACTGTTTAGCCTTCCTAATTTGTGCAGTCGAAAACTCTATTTGAGGCTCAAGAATAATGTTGCCGTGTCCCTGAGAATTTTTAAGAGCCTGCTCGAGCTTATCGTCCTCAAGCAGATTGCCATCGGAGCGCATCTCTACTTTGCCTCTGGCGCAGAGTTTTGCGAGAATGCATATAATTGCAGCATAATACCAGCCATAGGGTTTGCGGGAGAATCTGTCGTTGACGGCTTTTACCGTTGTACGGATGCCGGTATTTCTATTCATATTAATGTAGGCAAGCATCTCCTGTTCGGCCTCAGTTAAGGCAGTATCTTCTGCAAAAAGCAATCCGTCTCGATATTCTCTGATTATTTCACCTAGCCTATTTTCTGAATAGGTTATACCTTGCAGCATCCTCAGATTAGGATAGACCTTACTGATGAGTTGTTGAAATGCTTTGTTAATTCTTGTCTGTGCATCTTCTGCGGCGATTTCAATTCTATTAGCAGAAATATATAGTTCGGCCTTCCCGAGCAAGGACTTTACATTCAGTTCAAGGTCGGCGAGACGATCCTGATTACGAGATGCCTTATCTGTAAGAATGCGTTTTACTGAATCTTGCTGCGAAGCTGTGAAGTGCTGATTAATATATTTCTCAGTCTGTTTATAGGTTAGCATATCCTGCATCAGACGCGGGTCTACCGGCATCACAACCAGTAGTTCATCACGTCCTGTGCTCTGCATACTAAGCGTTTCGATGTCGCTTGCATGTTCATGAAATGGACTGATTACATGAATTGATAATTCCTGTTCGCGACCGATCTGTCGATCATCGAGTTTTTGCGTGTATGGATAATCCTGACCGTTTGCTTCATAGTGAATACGGCGGGTACGCAATACCCTTTCAAAGATTAATTTACCAAGTGCATCCATTACTGCTGAATGATCAACTGAAGTAATTTTTATCTCTTGTTCGATATCCTTTTCTTCATCTGTTAAAAATTCATATAGTTGGCCATTTCTGCGAATATAAGTTTGTTGCTCAAGAACATTGAGAGCTTGCTCAACTTTCTTTTTAAGCGAAATAATATCTTCGTCAAATCTTTCGATCATCAAGACGGTGATGTTATCAACTGTTGTCTTAAACTCGTCTCGCAGATATTTCATCAGAAATAGAATCTTCAAGATTCTTAGTTCAAATCCTCTACCAAGCTGATTTTCTGCTGCTGTTATTGACTTTTGAACCTGGGTTTTAATGGAACTTTTAATACCTTCGAACATCTGATCGAAAGTGGCTATACGACCTATCTCCATCTCTGCAATTGACTTGGCTACTTCCTGGAATACAGCTAGCATCGAACGCTCACCAACAGAACTGTGGCGACCTTCGAATGCATTGTGACTAGATAGGCTCTGAATCGCAAGCTGAAAGAGATCGAATTGGTATGGGACAAAAGGATATGTCTGAATAAACTCATCACGATCGCCATAGTGTTTGTAATTTCTGGCACCACCTGTAAACCCAAACAGTGTCCCGAAATTGTTCTCGTGCTGATGATAGAGTCTGACCATTTCGTCAACACCTTCATCAGTCTTAGATAGCAACCTCTTCTGAATGACTTCTGAAACGTTAATACTGGTT
>JAAYFZ010000417.1 GCA_012727965.1 Clostridiaceae bacterium | reverse complement strand
TCCAGCAGAACCTCATCGAGTTTTTTGCGGTTATTAACACCGGTCAGATAGTCGATGCTCATATGTCTGTTCTGCATATTCAAAAACATGACTAGTAGTGAAATAACCGTTGCAGGCAGCATCAAAGATACTCCATAAACAGCAACCTGAATTATGATGCCGATGATTGGAGGTATTGGGAAAAAGAGCATGGCAAATTGATGCTTGCGTTCTATTTTGCTGTGACAGAACACGATTATCAGCTCTGAAGCCAGTATAAGAGTCAAAGTCCAGACAACCAGAAGCATGTACATTGGGCCGCGTTGATAGATATTACCTTCGCTGATCGTGTAGAATAAGCCACTGCTGTTGCCGACCAGAAATATAGTGATAAATGCTAAATGCAGTAAACACAGCCTTACAATTACTCTTCTTAACTTAAGAGGATTAGAATTTATCTGATCATATACAAAAATCAACCAGAGTGAAGGTAAGATCGGATTAGCTATGAAAACAGCAAAATTACCAAGCCTGTTTGCTGTCGCAAACCAGGCTGGTGATAAACCGTCAAGTCGGCTGAGAATATCCACGAACAATAAGAACATCGCTACTCCGCTCATAGCGACGAATAGCTTGAATTGGACTGCCTTGCGATCATGCTGTCTATGTTGCTGAATCAGCAGAACGATCAGAATTGATGCGGCATATAGATTAAAAATGAGATTAGTGGTCAATGTCATCGCAGCTAATTAGACCTCTCTTCTTGTCTGAAACAATTCTTATGCCTATGTTGAGGAAGCTTCCCTGCTGATACTCCCACTAATTATATACTGAAACAAAATAATATGCACAATCAGACTGCTAATCTTCGAAAAATTTCGCTGCCTGTTTTTGTGCTAACTGCTTATAAAGATATAGCTGGATACTACTTTTTGAAGATGGTCCATCTGCTGCGATTTTTACACGATGAAAACCTTGAGAGAAGACCATTGCCCCGACTCTTGCCAAAACGGGTTTTGCGGCTTCGGCCATTGCCGAAACTTATGCTGAAACTGCGGCGGCTGCGTGGTTTGCCGAAGGGGGTACGAACCTTTTTACTACTATAATTTATGCGCATGAACTGCCTCCTTGATAATGCATGACGATATAACCGTCGATGTAGTTTCAAGTTTGCTGTCAAGGTTTTTGAGTACTGTTAGCCGGAGAACAAGTGATATCAGTGCGATAACGATAAGCGATATCATAGCGATGATCGCGATATAAAGCGGACGATTGCTGTATGCCTCTGCTTGTTTCTTTTTATCATCTCTATCTGTATTGTCTATTGCTGCCATGACGGGAACAGGCATCGATTTATGTTCTGCTGCATCTTTGATGTAGGCATTCAGATTGAAGTAATTGCCTCTTTCATAGTCATTATTGATTGCAGAAACGTGAGGACTCTTGAAATATGGTGTCTGAAGTTGTTCCGGTTGATCAGAAATAGCGGGTTTGCCACAATTAGGACACATAATGGAGTCATCGGGTATTGCCAGACCACATTTATCACAAAACATAAACTTGCCTCCATGTCAGCTTCTATGCCGACATTTCTATTATAGCCCTAGTTAAGTAATTTGACACAATCAAATTGTGAATATATCTTCATTTATTGTTGAATATG
>JAAYFZ010000416.1 GCA_012727965.1 Clostridiaceae bacterium | reverse complement strand
TAGAATCCTGCGTGTCTGCTCATGATCTTCCCCCATCTGGCTGCAGCCATAAGGGTGGACAAAAGCATGCACTCCATCGATCGATCCTTGCACCAGATCGGAACAGTCAGCAGCCAGCTTCTGAGCGCCTGAGTTGACACAGCCTACAGTAGGTATGATCCAGATCTCATTACGAACACCTACACTGCCGTCATGTCTGACAAACCCCTGAAAATGTGTCGCAAGTCCCTTCGTTCGCTCCCTACTAGAACGGTGCCAGTCCATGGGCGAATCACAGCTTGATTTATAAGTGTATTCGGCTGCCTCTTCGAGATCCGTCTTCATATTATGCGTATGCACTTTGCTGCCAGCGCTGATATCAACCGTCGCATGACCAATCGTTACACCATATTTGATGATCTTCTCGTCAGCATTAACATCCTTGAGCGCGACCTTATGACCACGCCCAATACTTTCGATCGCATTGAGATCTAGTCCGCTCAATTCAAGAGAATCACCGGTCTTCAGCTCTGAAATCACTACGGCGACATTGTCAGCAGGATCTATCCTAAGAGTCTTCATGCCAGAACCTCCTCAAGCACCTTCCGCATACCATCTTCCCTGATCATTTTCAAATACTTACTTACTTGATCCACAAATCCTGTCAGCTCAGACAGATCCCTGCCCCACATTTTCGTATTGGCCGCAACAAGCGCTGTCAGCTCAAGTGGACTAGAGCCTCTGTTCTCATAGAAGAATTCCAGCACCCAACGATCATCCTTGATTTGATAAGTCTCACCATCTCTTCTTGCCAGTAAATGGTCTTCATGCAGCTCCTCACCTCGTGAATAGAAGGCCAGCATAGCTGCAAAAGATAAAGTTATACAAGGAGGCAATGTACTAGTATTCTGGCAGAAACCGAGCAACGATGGCATTACTCTGGCCCGCCATTTGGAGATAGAATTGAGCGATATCGCCAGCAGCGAGTGATCGATAAAGGGATTAGCGAAGCGCTCTGTCACCGATGCGGCAAATTCCTTAAGCTCAGCTTCCGGCAGAGTTAATGTTGGTATGATCTCTTCATAGATAGTTCTATTCATAAATTCTCTGATCGTTTCATCGTCCATGCATTCACGAACAATATTCTGTCCTGCCAGGTAAGCTGCCATGATCATCGATGTATGGGCACCGTTCAATATCCTGACTTTTCGCTGTTTATATGGCGAATGGTCATCAACAATTATTACTGGCAGACCGGCCTCGGCAACAGGCAACTCCTGTTTCAGGCTATCTGGCCCTTCAATTACCCAGAAGCCAAAAACCTCGGCAGTATCGATTAAATTATCAATATAACCATTTTCCTGATTAAGCGCTTCAGCTTCCGGCCGTGGATATCCGGTTACTATTCGGTCGACCAGTGTTGAACAGAAAACATTTTCAGACTCCACCCAACCGGCAAAAGCCTCGGGCAGCTGCCAGTGAGTAATATACTTGTCTACACACTTTTTTAGTTCCTGGCCATTATTATCGATCAGCTCACAGGAGAGAATTATGAAGCCCGGTAAGCCTTGCTGATATCTTTCGAAGAGAAACCTTGTCAGCTTGGCTGGAAAAGAAGCCGGTGGCTCCTGATCAAATGTTGAATCCTCTTCAAAAACTATACCCGCCTCCGTCGTATTGGAAACGATGTATCTAAGCTCAGGTGAAGATGCAAGTTCAAGGATCTTCTTGTATTCGTTATATGGATTCAAACAGCGTGAGATATTTGATATAACTCGCTTGCGGTTAACCTTCTGACCATTTTCCATACCACGCAGATAGAGTGTATAGAGACCATCCTGCTCATTGATCATATCGGCCAGCCCAGCCGCGATCGGTTGCACGACAACGGTCTTGGAGTTAAAACCGGCCTTCTCATTCATCAGGTCTACGAAATAATTCACGAAACCTCGCAGAAAATTACCCTCACCAAATTGGAGAATGCGCTCCGGCGCTGATTCCAGAAGATACTCCTGATAATTGATTTCTCTTAAAACGTCATAACTAAGTTTTTTCATCTTTTTTTATCCTCACACTTATAAATTGAATCCGAAAAATTTAACTACGTTGTTATAGCAGATATCTTGTACTATTTGCCCAAGCATCTCCATATCTGGCTGAAGCTCACCCTGGTCGACCCAGCCGCCAATCAGCTCGCAGAGAATCCTCCGGAAATACTCATGTCTTGTATATGAGAGAAAAGATCTGCTATCAGTCAGCATGCCTATGAAATTTGCCAGCACGCCGAGATTAGCCAAATCGGTAAGCTGCTTCTGCATGCCTGTCTTGTGGTCATTAAACCACCAGGCCGAGCCCAGCTGAATTCTCGAAACACCTTCACCATCAGTCTGGAAGGCACCGGCAATTGTGGCTATGACTTCATTATCCTGTGGATTTAGTGAATACAGCACCATGCGTGGCAGCTTGTCTCTTGACTCCATCGCATTCAGCAGCGCTGACAGAGCTTCAGCGCCACCAGCATCGTTCATGCTGTCAAAACCGGTATCCGGACCGAGACTGTCGAACATCCTGCCGGAATTATTGCGCAGGCAGCCAAAATGTATTTGCATGACCCAGCCAAGCTCATGATACTTCTCAGCCAGAGCTAGAAGCACAGCTGTTTTAAACTTATCGGATTCTAAGTTTGTGGCGGCAGACTGACCGGACATGACTTTTGCCAGGATATTATTGAGCTCCGACTTGTCAGCCGGGGTATAGATCATGCTGTCCAGAGCGTGGTCGGAGGCACGACAGCCATGATCGGCAAAATAGTCAATTCTATTGTAGAGAGCCTGAACCAGCGAATCAAAATCACTGATAGCAACTGAGGCAGTCTGAGCAAGTTTGTTAATATACCCGGCAAATCCTGGTTTATCGATATTCATAGCTTTGTCAGGTCGATATGCCGGCAGAACCTGAAAATCACAGTCAGGGTCTGCGGCGATCTGTTTATGTGCCGCAAGATCGTCGATCGGATCATCTGTCGTACAGATCAAGCGAACATCAGATTGTCTGATGATGCCTCTTACGCTCATGTCTTCGTCTTGTAAGCACTGATTGCAGCGCTCATAGATCGACTTGCAGCTGGCGGGATCAAGAGATTCGCTTATTCCGAAATATTTCTTAAGTTCAAGGTATGTCCAGTGATAGAGCGGATTACCAAGAAGTCGCGGCAGTGTACCAGCCCAATGTTTAAACACGAGGTATGGCTCGCTCTCAAGGCTGCCGGTTATCTCAGATTCCGGTACACCATTGCAGCGCATTGCCCGCCATTTGTAGTGGTCTCCGCCCAGCCAAACCTCTGTTATATCACTGTAGCGTTTATCGACAGCAATCGCGACCGGATCAATATGGCAGTGATAATCGATCACCGGCATTTTTGCTGCGAAATCGTGGTACAAGATTCTGGCAGAATCTGATGTTAGTAAAAAATCTTCATCCATAAATTTTTTCATCGTTTTTTCCCCCGGGTTATATTCATATCTTCCATAGATTGTTGTAAATGAGCTTTTAATTCATGTCGCGCCAGCTCGCCGTCACCAGAAGCGATCGCTTGATAAATTCTGCGATGATAGTCGAGTGCTCTTTCAGAACTGCCAGGTGTATTAGATGTCTTAACATAACCTTCATAGATCGATTCATTGATGATAGGCAGAATTCTCTCGAGAACATTATTGCCCGTACATTCAGCAATAGCGGTGTGAAACTCTATATCGAGATCTGAACGCGGCTGCTGATTCTGCTCCATCTTCTCAATTATCCGGCCTAGTTTCTGCAGACTTGCTTCATCCGCCCTCTCTGCTGCCAGACAAGCTATTTCCGGCTCTATCAGTAGCCTGGTTTCCATCAGGCTGGCCAGAAGCTGCTGTTTATCGCCGTAGCCAAGACCAAGCGGATCTGAAATCTGACCAGGATTGTCACTTATGAATGTGCCTACACCATGCCTTATTTCTATTAAATTCTCTGCCTTCAGCAGCTTGATCGTTTCTCTAATTGTTGAACGGCCAACCTGGTATTGTTCTATCAGCTCGAGCTCAGTCGGAAATCTCTCTCCTGCCTGAAGCTCGCCACTCGAGACACGGGCACGCATGATCTGTGCTATATGCTCAGGCAGATTCTGGCTATTATTGTCACCAGTGACATTTCCACTTGCTTTTTGCATCACAGCTGCCTCCTGATATTTCTTACTTAGACGTCTGACGTCTGACGTCTGGATTATAACATGGTTTTAACATAATGCGATACTCAAGAGACTGATTACTACTAGATTTTTTGTTAATTTATAGTCAGACTAATATAAAGCATATTTATAGATGCTTTTACAGGAGGATCGATGCATGACAGATAAGAGAGTCGCGAGTTTAAAATCCAGTCCACTCACAAACAATACTCAACCGGATGATCATAAACAAATTAAGCGCGCCGGTTTTCTTAAGGATGTCCTGGTCTGCTCACTTGGCGCCTATGGCGGCCCGGAAGCTCATATCAGTATATTTATCGATCAGCTTGTAACTAAGAAAAAATATCTGACTGAGGAGGAGCTGATCGAACTGGTTGCTCTCTGCAGTATTTTGCCAGGGCCTACAAGCACGCAGACGATCGTGGCTATTGGTTATAAAACAGGAGGGCCCTTGCTTGCGCTCCTGACAATGTTAGTCTGGGCACTTCCTGTACTTATTCTTATGACTACGCTGTCATTCCTGTATGAAATACTTGAATATCTTAATATATCGACCTCCGGTCTTCGCTTCATCGGCCCGATGGCTGTCGGTTTCATCATTATTGCAGCCTGGAGAATTGGCCGAAAAGTTGCAGTCGATAGGTTTACAATAATCTTGCTGGCCATCAGTGCTATCGTGACATTTTTTATCAGAACACCATGGGTCTTCCCCTTGATCTTGTTGTTAGGCGGAATCGCTGCCATCTGGATATCCGGCGAGAAGAAGTTATGGCAGGGCGTTAAGCTTGATCCACCCTGGCGCTATTTGATCATTTTCACTGCTCTGGCTTTATCTGGCGTGCTGTTGACCCTGCTATGGGACAATAAGCTGATCCACTTGTTTGAGAGCTTCTACCGTTATGGATATCTTGTGTTCGGCGGCGGTCAGGTTGTGGTTCCAGTCATGCACAGTGATTTAGTTGAACTGCGCCAGTATATGACTGATCAGGAGTTTCTGACAGGCTATGGGTTAGTACAAGGTCTTCCTGGACCCATGTTCAGTTTCAGCGCATATGCTGGAGGCATGGCCGCCAGAGGTCAAGGCGTTCTCTATCAATTGATCGGTGCTGCAGCCGGTGGAATCGGAATATTCCTGCCTGGTCTGCTGTTGATTTATTTCATCTATCCAGTCTGGGATGGCCTACGCAGCCTGCGCGGTATCAAAATCGCACTGCGCGGTATCAATGCAGTGGCTGGTGGCATGATTGCTGCTGCTGCTTTTGTCCTCATGCAGAAGAGCGGTTTCACTGTTGAAAACCTAATCGTTACAGCCGTGACTGCTCTACTTCTGCTCACACGGAAAATTCCTGCGCCGATTCTCGTGATCATCGCGATAGCTGTTGGTTTTCTTGTTTGAAAGCTTAAGTAATAGGCTTATTATTTGGTGTTAATGTCTCTGCGGCATATGGTATCATACTTGCAACAGCGTTTTATCTGCTGGATGCATGAAAGGTGGTAATCGATATGTTGCGTGAGATTAAAAAAATCGTCAGTGGCCGCAGAGCCGTAGACGGAGCTGGAGTGAAACTTGTCAGAGTATTGGGACATGATGATACGACAGATTTTGACCCGTTCCTGATGCTTGACGCATTCGATTCTACTGACCCGGATGATTATACCAAGGGCTTCCCCTGGCATCCGCATCGCGGGATCGAAACAGTAACTTATCTGATCAGAGGCGATATCGAGCATGGTGACAGTCTGGGCAACAGTGGCAGCATTCTCAATGGCGATTGTCAGTGGATGACAGCCGGCTCCGGTATCATCCATCAGGAGATGCCGCAGGCCAGCGAGAGAATGCTAGGGGCGCAGCTCTGGCTCAATTTACCTGCTGAGAACAAAATGACCGAGCCTGCTTATGGCGACATCCTCAGCTCCAACATTCCTAAGATTGAGCGCGACGGCAGTACTGTTCGCATTCTTTCTGGCAGTTATGATAATACTGAAGGCGCATTCGAAGCAAAATATGTTAAGGCAACATATCTTGACGTAAGCTTAGAACCAGGTGTAGAGTGGACTTTCACGAATGAAGAAGATGAGAACCTGTTTGTTTATATATTCCAGGGCGAAGCCGCTTTTGGATCTGATATCCAAGACGATGGCAATGATAAACTTACAGATGCCAGGCAAGCTGTCCTGTTTACAGCAGGCAGTATCTTCAGAGCCAGAGCTGGCGCTAACGGCATTCGTTTCATTTTATTATCGGCAAAACCTCTCAAGGAGCCGATTGCCTGGGGCGGACCGATCGTCATGAATACAAAACAGGAGCTTAACCAGGCCTTCCAGGAACTGGAAGAGGGAACATTTATCCGTAAGCGTTAATTGACGTTAATCAAGGACTTTCGAATTGTGGAGTAGATTGCTGTGAACATTGTAATAGTCGGAGCTGGAAAAGTCGGCGAAGAGCTGACAAGATCATTAGCCAAGGAAAAGCATGATGTCGTCCTCATCGAGAAGGATGGCCGAAAACTTAATCAGCTTATTAGCATGGCTGATATTAACGGCATCCATGGAAATGGCGCTATCTACAAAACACAGCTCGAAGCCGGAGTTGATCACTGTGACATTTTCATCGCAGTTACCCATAGCGACGAAACTAATATAATCGCTGCGATCACAGCTCGAAAAGCCGGTGCGGCCAAAACGATCGCTCGTGTTCGCGACCCGGAATTTTCGCTGCAAATGGGTTTTGTACGTGAAACTCTTGGTATAACTCTGATGATCAATCCCGAACTCGAAGCGGCCACGGATATTGCCAGAATACTTCAGTTTCCTTTTGTTCTTGATGTCGAACAATTTATGAATGGCCGCGTTAATATAATCGAGGTCAGACTTGGTCCAAGCAGCAGTCTTGTCGGCCAGTCACTAAGTCAGATAAAATCATCAGGACATAATATTCTGGTCTGCATCATCCAAAGAGGTGAGGAAATAATCATACCAAGAGGTGATGCGATCCTTATGGAGGGCGATCGGGTTCATGTAACCGGCAATGCCGAGGATCTCATGCGCCTGTTCGCTGCGGATAAAAACGCACGCCAGCGTCTAACATCGGCCTTGATTATTGGCGGCGGCAGAATAATTCATTATCTTCTGCCGATGCTTCTGAAGATGCGTATGCGGGTAAAAGTAATCGAAGTTGAGCCAGAATCAGCGGATATTCTTGCCGCTGATTTCCCTGAAGTTGAAATAGTCTGCGGCGATGGTACTAATCAGAGCTTCCTTCGAGAAGAACGCATGTCGAGCTATGACACTGTTATTTCTCTGACGGGTATTGATGAAGAGAATTTGTTACTCTCACTTTTTGCCAGACAGCAGGGAGTTCCGAAAATAATCACAAAAGTAAATAGAACGGATCTGTTGAAAGTAATAGACTGCACTAATCTCGGTTCTGTCATTACGCCGAGGCGTTTAGTTGCTGACAATATCATCAGATTTGTCAG
>JAAYFZ010000415.1 GCA_012727965.1 Clostridiaceae bacterium | reverse complement strand
CATCTGTGACCATTTCGCAGAGCTCTGCCAAATTGAACTTCTCATATTTAAGAGATCTCAGAGCATTCCCTGTACGTGACAGTTCAAGAAGTTGTGTTATCAACCTTGACATATGCTCCGACTGGCGCAGTATAGATTCCAGACTCTCCCGCATAGTTTCCGGATCGTCTTGTGTTAAGCCATACTCTGCCTGAGAAACAATTACAGACACTGGTGTACGCAGCTCATGTGAGACATCAGAAGTAAATTGTTTTTCATTCTCAAAAGCGTCTTCTATTTTCTCCAGAAGCTTATCATATGTCGAAGCCAGACTATACAGTTCATCATTTGCATTGCCTTCAAGACCGATCCTGCTGCTAAGATCTTTTTTTCTAATAATATATTCTGCTGTTTGTTGAATCTTCCGGACAGGTGCGAAAGCACGCTTTGTAACTACATACCCCACAACGAGAGTTACGCCTACAAGCAAAGGTAATGTTAAAAGCATTAGAATAAGAACATTACGAAGTGTTTGTTTACTGTCGCTGAGCGAATAAATGCCTCTTACCCAGACACCTGTAGCGTTTGGATATTCGGTATACAAGTCATAAACCTGCCAGTTTTCATTTTCACTTGAATATTCATGATGAGTATCAGACTGCAGGGCAATTCCCTCTGGGAAGCCCTGAGGGGCATGGCCCATCATTTTTGTGCCCTCTTGTCCATAGACCAGAAGCGAGACATCATTTACATAAAAATCGAAGTCATTACTAATTTCAAGCCAATCACCAGGCATATCTATGTAATCAAAAGCGTTTTTTACTGACTTTTCCAATGCGTTTTGAGAAACATGGGTAATCTGCAAATCCAGAGTAACCAGGAAAACAGTCATGACTATTATCATAAACAGCAGCATCACCGCAGCATAGAAAGTGGTAACTCTTTTTTTGATCGATAGACTGCTCATTCAATCACCTGCCCTGAGAACATATCCTGTTCCACGAACAGTATGAATCAGCTTAAGATCGAAGTCCTGATCTATCTTTTTGCGCAAATAGCGGATATAGACATCAATAACATTGCTGCCACCTTCAAAACCAAAATCATAAATCTGTTGTTCGATTCGTTCTCTTGTTAAAACTATTTCCTTATTGCGAAGCAGCACCTCAAGAAGAGCAAATTCACGCTGAGTTAAAATGATGATTTTATCACCTCTTCTTACAACGCGTGCATTTAGGTCCATATCCAGATCTGCCAGTTTAAGATTATCACTATTGATATCAGCTGGTTTTCGACGTGTCAAAGCCCTGATCCTCGCAGTAAGTTCAGCAAACGAAAATGGTTTGACCAGATAATCATCAGCGCCTGCATCCAGGCCTTTTACCCTGTCCTCAATAGAATCTCTGGCTGTGAGGAGCAAAACCGGTACTGAACTGCCTTCTTGCCTAAGCCTTTTAAGTACTTCCAATCCATCCATTTCTGGCAGCATAATATCCAGTATGATCGCATCATATTCGGCTGCATAAGCATAGTCCAGAGCACTCAAACCATCACCACAACCATCAATAGTATAGCCCTCTGAGCGTAATCTTCTGACAGTTATGTCGCGCAGCTCAGGTTCATCTTCTACCAGCAAAAGCCTCATATTGCAGCTCCCTTCGGATATTTAGTACTTGGTTGTGATTATAACATGT
>JAAYFZ010000414.1 GCA_012727965.1 Clostridiaceae bacterium | reverse complement strand
TAGTTGTCGTTATCTGTGTTGTTTCCGTTCCGCCTGTGCAGGCAGCAAATAGTACAGCTGTCACTGTAGCAATTAAAACAAATGCGATTGATCTTCTGATATATTTACCAGACTTCTTCATTATGATTCACCTTCCATTCAGTTGCTTGTCCGGTCGCGGGGCAAGTTATTCTATAAGAGCCTGCAGAGGCCGCAAGGCATCACAGGCTCCAATGAACAAGTTAAATGAATGGCAGATAATAGTCAAATGCAATCGTTACGCCAAATTGCACAAATATCATCAAGCTACGATACGATGTCCTCTTCTATGCTTAGTCTGACGATGTTTTGTAGGTGATTGTGTTCTGTTGGCAGGTATACGATATTGCTGACGCTGATTGCCGTTTACTGATCTTCCTGAACCAGCATAATATGTAGTACTTCTCGAATTTGAACCAGAGGTACCGTTTCTCTGCATGCCGCACATATGTTCTTTCATTAATAAAAGCTCATATTGCCTCTCTGCTTCAGCTTCTGCAGCTTCCATATAAACATAAAGCTTCCATAAAACAAGTGAAGCTAAAGCCAAAGTCGCCCAAAAAAGTATATTGATTATCGGCATGTCGCACCTCCAAAATAACGTTATAACGCAAACCGAACAATTGTTCTTATAGCGATAATATCAGCTCTGGATTCAATTGTCAAGAGATATCGAACATTTGTGCGGCAATAGAAAAAGACAGCCGATCTGGCTGTCTTCATTTGCTTGTGATTCATATGTAAGAACGCCATACCAGCGCCTCAGCTTAGTTTTCAGATATCCTCAGTTCTATACGAAAGCCTCAGTTCCTCAATATCAGTTGAAAGAATACGGTATTTTACACCTGCATGATCCATCATCTTCTTCGAAGCTTTTACAGAGTCAGTGGCAGCATATTTATCAGATATATAAATGACCTCGCGGATTCCTGATTGAATGATTGCCTTACTGCATTCATTGCATGGGAATAGTGGAACATATATTTTGCAGCCTGCCAGATTGAAACCAACATTATTCAAAATAGCATTCAGTTCAGCATGACAGACATAGGGATATTTCGTCTCAAGCGGATTACCCTCGCGTTCCCATGGGAATTCGTCATCACTGCAGCCGATCGGCATGCCATTATAACCAACTGATATGATCTTGTTTTGCTCGCTCACGATACAGGCACCAACCTGAGTACTGGGATCCTTGCTGCGCTTGGCAGCCAGCAGCGCAATGCCCATAAAATATTCATCCCAACTGATATAATCTGTTCTCTTAGCCATGTAGTCCCCTCCTGATCATTCCCGACAGAAAAGCAAATAAACGATCTTCCTGTCTTTTACCAATGGATTATACCAGATTGATTCTTATCAGACATCAAACTGACGGAAAAGATCATCATAGGTATCTCGTCTGCGAATCAGACGATCATTTCCATTAAGATCGATCAGAACCTCTGCCGGTCGCAGACGATTATTATAATTAGAGCTCATCGAAAAACCATAGGCGCCGGCATCGAGAACAACGATATTATCGCCGCGCATAACATGAGGCAGCTCCCGGTCACGTGCCAGGATATCACCGCTCTCGCAGATATTGCCGACTACTGTTTGCTGGCTGAGTTCACCCTCGACCGGGACCCCATCGCGCCAGACTTCCAGATCATGCCACGAATCATACATAGTAGGACGCGCCAGCACATTAAATCCGATATCTGTACCAACATAATCAGTACCACCGTTTTCCTTAAGTGCAGTGACAGTTCCCAGAAGAACACCGCTCTCGGCTGAGATATAGCGTCCAGGTTCAGTTTTGAACAGAATATCGCCACCATGATTACTGGCAAAAGCCTTGACCATCGCTGAGAGTTCTCGACCAAGCTTATCCAGATCCAGCCGGCCTTCGCCAGCGAGCTTATGATAAGGAATCCCGAAGCCGCCGCCAAAATCTATCAGCCTAAGCTCGGGAAAAGAAGCCGCCAGTTCAAGAAAATGACCGGCAGCAGCTAAATAGGCATCAGACTCCATAAAGAGAGATCCTATATGTTGATTGATTCCGACAAGATGCAGATCATAGCGTGTAAGCAGAGACTTCAGCTCATCTATCTTGTCCATACCAATGCCAAATTTCGTCTTCTTGCCGGCAGTTACGACCTTCTCATGATGCCCGGCACCAACTCCCGGATTTATACGAACAGCCAGACTACTTCCACTAGCAATGCTGCCGACAAGCTCAACCTGATCGAGCGAATCACAGCTGACCAGAATATTACGATCCAGCGCAAAACGAAACTCGCTTTCATCGACATTATTTGGTACGAAGAAAATCTGCTCAGGCAGAAAACCAGCCTTCTCAAGCACGATTATTTCACCGGGAGACATCGCGTCAGCATACATGCCTTCCTCTCGCGCTATCTTAAGAAGTGTAAGATTGCTATTAGCCTTGATTGAATAATTCGCGGTATAAGGTGAGCCCTTTATCAGGCTTTGCATCTCACGGCAGCGCTCGCGGAACACAGCTTCATTGTAAACATAGAGTGGACTGCCATATTTCTTTAGAAGTGCTGTCGGATCAAGCTCACCGAAGAATCCAGTCTGCATGGTATAGGATAATTTTGTCATCTTACTATTCTCCTCCAAATTCTGTATCTGTTCCCTGATCAGTCAAGCGGATCAGGGCAATCTCATTCACCATGGCTTCTTTGAACAATGTGACCAGATTGCTATTTTGCGAATACAAACAAATCGGTTCATTATCGCCGCTGATATCTCCGGTTATGACCTGAGAGGAATCAGTAATCAATCTGATCTGTCCAGAATCACGCGACTTCCTATATATTGTCATACCGGCAGGGACCTTATCTAAATCCGCTATTAGTACTACCTTCAGTCCCCTGGCAGTTGCTGAACTAAGTTCTGGCATTAATTCAGCAGTCATAATATTATCGAGCGCAGCATAGACGCGAAGATTAGCAGCATTTATCAAATTACGGATCTGATCCATTATATTCTGTCTGCCTGCAATTGTGATATAGGGTTCGGCAGCAGTTTGAATAGCCGGCATATGTTGCTCAATCCAGTCAATAGTATCATTGAACTGCCTGCGTTTACTACTGCAAAAGTCGACAACAGGAACAGCCGTGTACTTCTGAACGTCCCCGGCTATTGTCCAGGCTGCACCCTTTTCTGTGAGAGCAGAAAGAGCAGGATAAGCATTTGATCTTGATATACCTGTCAGCTTGGAGGCTTCATAGCCGGTCATTGGGCCTTCCCTATGCAGCAAAACATAAAGCTCAGCCTCATGTCTGCTTAGACCTATTGTCATTAAGCTATCGATCAGCTGCATAACTGCCCTCCTTTCCTAAAACTCTATTTAGTCGTTCTATTTAGGAACACTATATCAAGTGACATTTAATCTGTCAAACAAAAACAAAACTGCCGCATATCAAAGATACGCGGCAGTCCCAATTGAATCAAGTTAGCAGATCCTGGATGAGCTCATTTCGAGTATTCATACAGGAACAAAAAAGCTATTTACATTTCTGCCTTCCAGAGGCCATGTAAATTACAATACTCATAAACTACGACAGGTCCTTCACCGATTACGAATTCGGCTCTTGGAGCTTCTCCGGGTTTCAGTGCAGCACGCTGTGTGCAATTGCCCTGTACGACACAGATCCACTGGATATAGTGTTCTTCTGCCATTGGATGATCGACGCTGCCGACATTAACTGTAAGAACATCGCCTTCTTTTGTCAGCACTGGTACATGCTTCTCTGTTGCGGCATCAGTCGTATTAGCCTTAAGCAGATCCATCGGCTGTCCGCAGCAGACTAGTTCTCCACCGCCATCTTCGATCATACCTACGATATTTCCACAAATACTGCAGCGATAAAAGTCTTTTGTTGCCATGATCAATACCTCCATTCTCTATAATGTTTATCAAGATCACTTCGACCTCTGTTATTCATTATAGCAGAAATAGTAATATTTTAATACCTCAAACCGTATCCACAGGGTCTTTTGGAGCATCAGAGACATCATTATCAATAGTAGTTTCCATGCTGTCAGCTTCAAAATCTGCAACAACTTCTGTGCTGTTAGCTTCATGATCAGCAACAGCTGAATCATCTGATAAATCAGGATTTTGTTCTTGCGATGCTTCAATATCCTGATCAAAAACTGCAGTTTTTAATGGACGATATCCATATATTTTGCTGGTATTCTTGTCTGGTTCAATAATCTGCCATTCTTTGAAAATTACCGGCAGGCCAAATCTTCTCTTACCACCAGGGCCATATGGCAGGCGATACAAAATCAGAAGCAGGATAACAGATGCAAGTGTGATCAGGAGACTGCGGTTAAACCATGGCGGTGTGTACTTAAGCCTGATTTCATGTGAACCAGCCTCAAGATCGAAGGCCATCAGACCGTCATCTATGGCATAAATATCAACCGGCTTGCCATCGACGCTTGCAGTCCAGCCTTGGTCGAAGGGAATCGTCAACATGAAGACGCCATCCCGGTCAGTCGTAATCTGTCCTTCAAGCTTTCTTGATGTAACTAGGGTAACATCAAGCGAACGTCTGGAGATTAATTCCATTGATTGCTCGAAGGCCTGCTCATCAAGTGAATAACTATAGAAGTCAAACTGACCATCTTTTGGAGCTGATGTACCGAAATTGAGATTGAACTCAATATTCGCGCCCGCTTCAACAAACCCAAGATCGACCATTGTAGACCTTCTGGCATTGAAGCTGATCCGCTCGCCATCGATCAGCACAAAACCCTCTTCTGGCTGATTAGCGGTAACTTTTAAATATATATACATGTTCTGGCTAAAATCACTCGATATTTTAATTCTGGCCGTAGATTTCTGACCCTCATCAATTCTCGAATAGCGATAAGTATTTGTACCAGACAAATTAAGAGTCAGGTTATCATGAACAGCCTGCTGTTGATCTACAGCCATCATGACCTCAGGCAGACCACCAAGTGCCTGTACGAGATTATTCTGGGCTTCCAGCGGATTTCCCGGGGCGCTGCGCCATGTTTGCAGGGCGTTCGTTCCCAGCAATCCCGGTGACAAAGCATAGGGATTTTGATAGGCAAGCAGATGTTCATTTTCTTCAATCAGAACACGCATTCTGTCATCGACTGTCGTTGTACTGCCACGCCGGATCAGATACTTGATGCCAAACAGCGAGTCAAGAACCAAAGTAGAACCTTCATATTTATAGCTATTTATACCATTGCTGTGGAAACCAAGATTTTCAAACATTTTCACGGGGGCTTCCGCTGCGGTAGAAGCAAATAATGACAGCCCTTTATAGCCATATAGATAAGGGTCATTAGTCGTTTTCGGCTGCAATATTTCCATGCGCCAGAAAAGCTGCTCCTCCTCATCCTCAATTCGCTCAATAATCGAGCGGATCTCTTTTACCTGATTGCCGCTGGCATAGCCCTCACGCGAAGAATAATGTTCATTCGAATCAATCTCATGTACCATCAACAAAGTATTTACCAGAAGCTCTGCTGTAACAAGCAGCAAAACAGCCCTGGCCATATCACGACGGCTTAGCTTGCGAATCTTATCTAGAGTCAGTACAGAAGCATATATCACCAGAAAAATGATAGTGACATATATACTCTGTATCGATGGCTCGGTATCATTAAGCTTCTGACCAAGAAGTGTAATGATCATCAGTCCAAGACAGATAGCCCCCAGAAACCTGCCCTTGATTTCCCGGATGAAGGCCGTAGCCGGATAGAGCATGGCCAGCATCAAAAATATATAGACAAAAGAATTTCTGTATGGCAGCTGATTTGGAAAATGCATGCCATGCCAGATAAAATTAAGGATGTTGATATTGAAGCTGATAATCATAAAGAGAATAAGTGCGATATGTCCTAACTTATCCCTCAGCGAGATTCTTGACGAGAAGAAATATACAGGCAGCAGTATCAAAATCAGCAGACCAGCATACATATTGGGCATGCCATCACGAATGGTTGGAGCAGGCAGCATCAGGTGCTGACCTATATAATCAAACAGATCATAATAATGCGTAACAGCCGACGGGAACTTATCACCGG
>JAAYFZ010000413.1 GCA_012727965.1 Clostridiaceae bacterium | reverse complement strand
TCAAGTAACATACCTCCAAGCAGATTTAACAGTAGGTTTACCTAAATAGAAAACCTTAAATGAACAATACTATACTATCATATCCGCTATGCGATGGACATAAATTCTGGACTGTGAAAATTTACAGATTTTTTTCTAGATCGCGCCTGTAATTACTGGGCGTTATGCCTTGTTCCCGCTTAAAAGCCTTTGAAAACAGCAGAGGATCACTATAACCAACGGAATGAGCTACTTCGCCAATCGACAAAGAAGTCCTAAGCAGCTCGCCTGCTTTTGTCATTCTGTAGCGAGTCAGATAAGCCTTCGGAGTTATATGCAGAAACCGCTGGAACAGCGAGTATAGATAACTTCTGTCCAGACCGACATGAGAAGCTATACCACTAATAGAAATGTCATCAGCATAATTGTTCTCAATATAGCGTACTGCTTGTCGCAAATATTCTGCTTGTCTGGTTTCAATCGATGATGCTGCCTGATTATTTTGATCGATCAGACCGGCAAAAAATTTGTAGAGCATAGCTATACGCAGCAACTCATGTTGACGTGACCCTCCTGAAAACTTAAGCATTTCCCTTATGATATCTGCAAGTTTGTCTATTATTTCTGATTTAGTTACTGGCTGCCTGGGATTAAGACCAGCCTCCCGGCAGAGACTGTCTGCGATCAATCCGCGAAAACCAACCCAGACATAGCTCCATGGCTTCTCATGATCTGCTCTGTATTCTGCTATCGTATCGGGACTGACCAAAAATATATCTCCACGCTCAAGTAAATATTCATTCTTACCAGTTTTAAGCATACCTTGTCCAGCGGTTATCAGATGAAGAACAAAATGGCTCCTTATACCAGGTCCCCAGCTATGTCCAGGCAGACAATCCTCGGTACCGCACTTGATTACAGTGATATCTGTTAGATCATGTTGACCAAAAGTATATTTTTCAAGCATAATAACTCCTATTGAGCCTGTAAATTTGCATTTAAATCGTTACGGATAATAATCGAAATCCGTTAATACAACATATCGAAACAAGATATTTAATGAAAATCTAACAAAGTCTCTAAAGATAGAATAGTGAATCGGTGCAGAAATTACAAGATTTATTAAGATATTGCAAAGTCTATATAAATATATTGCGTAAACTGCTAATTAAATCTATAATTGCTTCAAGGTTTTTATTCGCAACTATACCTGTAGAGGCTTTTGTTTGAGCGTTTACGCAAACTTTCGGAAATTGTATTCAAATACACTAATCGATCTGGAGGCCATATGACTAAAAATATTAACAGCATCCAAGACCTGAAAACTTCTATATCCCGTGATAAATTTCTTATTATGCAATGTGGACATGTTAGAATCGCCATAACTTCAGATGCGATCAGTTTACCGAAACAATTAGTTGAAGAACATGATCATTTTGAATTTTTCATTCCTCTATCAAATATGACTTCTGCCTATATCGACAAGAAAAAATTTGATTGTCAACCGGGCAATATAGTCGCCATCAACCCAGGACAGGTCCATGGCATGCAGAGGAATACGAGAAATTCTGTTTTTATAACATTATTCTTTGAGAGAGATTTTATGGAGAGAATAATAACAGAGGTGGCTGGAGAGCTGCAGTATTTTCCTAACTATGTACAAAATCTCAGACCGGAGATCCAGCGGTCTATTCTTAAGCTTGTGGAAGAGTATCGCGAGTCATTAGTTGGCAGAGCACAGATGATGACTTCTCTCTCTGTGCAGTTGGCACTTAGTCTTATCAGGTTTCATCATTTGCCTTCGATTTCTCCGGTACAAGATATTCAATCTACACTCAGTTTGAGTCAGAAGAGATTTGCTGATGTCGTGACTTATATGAGCGAAAATATGGAGGATAAAATTACGATCGATCAGATGGCTCAACGAGCTCTCATGAACCGATTTCATTTCATCCGTTCCTTCAAGAGTGCTTTTGGCAGCAGCCCATATGATTATCTGACCAATTTGAGAATAATCAGGGCCAAACAGCTTCTCAGCAATACACAGCTCTCTGCAAATGATATCGGCAGAGATTGTGGATATTCATCTGCCAGCAGATTTTCTGCCGCTTTTAAAATGCTTACAGGTATGACGCCCAGCGCTTATCGACAGCTGATATTCACAGAACGCAGGCATCTTCTTGGTATTGGGAATTCAGCTAAGGCAGAAGCTACAAAAAGAGCTAAACAGGAAAAAGCCTGGCAAGAGCTGACAAGCAATGTTGAGATTAGTGATTTTGAAACTATACCTGAGTAAGAACAAATAATCTTATCCGAGATATACTTACTGAGTTTTTGTATTTCAATAATTAGTAGAAGCCTGAACTGGTGATACGGTTCAGGCTTTTTTGTTGACATGATTTGCCGCACATGATATTTTATTCTAAATCATACAGGAATACTCGGAATAAAACCAGGAGGTGGATATTATGAATGATAAGAATTATGGCTTTCATACACGTGCTCTACATGCAGGGCAAAAACCAGATCCGGCTACCGGCTCCAGAGCTGTACCGATCTATCAGACGACATCATATGTTTTCGAAAGCGCACAACAGGGTAGTGATCTTTTTAGTCTAAGTGCCGCTGGAAATATTTATACAAGAATCATGAATCCCACAACAGCTGTACTTGAAGAGAGAATTGCTGATCTAGAAGGTGGTATCGGTGCTCTTGCGACAGCTTCCGGTGCGGCTGCGATTACATACTCGATTATGAATCTGGCGGCTGCCGGTGATGAGATAGTAGCTGCATCTTCGTTGTATGGCGGGACTTATAATCTACTTGCGAATACATTGCCACATTATGGCATTAAAACAAATTTTGCTGATTCAGATAACATCTCATCATTTGTGGCTGCAACGAATGAGCGGACGAAGGCCTGGTTCGTTGAGAGCATTGGCAATCCTAACGGAAATCTAGTCGATATCGATGCTCTCTCTAAGTTGGCTCATGAACAAGGAGTGCCTCTGATCGTCGATAATACTTTTGCTACGCCCTGGCTATTGAGGCCTATCGAGCATGGTGCTGATGTGGTAGTTCACTCCGCCACCAAATTTATCGGCGGTCATGGTACAAC
>JAAYFZ010000412.1 GCA_012727965.1 Clostridiaceae bacterium | reverse complement strand
TTAAGAATTTCTATGATTTCACAGTAGATAGCTTCGAGCTGGCAGGCTATCAAAATAGCGGCAAAATCGGCAAGATCCCGGTAGCGATTTGATAAGGGGTAAATTATGAATTTGATTGCGGCAGTAGATATGAATTGGGCTATCGGTAAACAAGATGAGCTTCTTTTTCGGATCAGAACAGATCTGAGAAGGTTCAAAGAATTGACGCGGGACAATATTGTGATCTGTGGACGCAGGACTGTTCAGACTTTTCCCGGTGGCAAGCCGCTGGCAGGACGTATTAATTTGATTCTAAGCCGGCAGCATGATCTGGACATCGAGGATGCAATTATGTGCCGGGATCAGGATGAGCTTTTTGCCGAACTTAATAGATTAAATTTTGAAGGATATGACGATTCTCAAATATATGTAATTGGCGGTGCAAGCATTTATAAGCTTCTTATGCCATACTGTAGTAAGGCATTAATAACGTATATCCATGCTTCTGTAGAGGATGCAGATTGTCATCTGCCTGATTTCGGCAGGCTGACTAATTGGATTATGCAGGACAAAAGCGAAATCATGTCTGAAAACAGTATTGAATTTGAATATAGAACATATATCAATCCTGACCCTGAAACCTGGCATATCTGATCATCAAGATCATAGCCAGGCTTCATGTTGGCCATAAGCGATGGAATAAGGTGACTTGCCATGGAAGCAGCTGATCATTTCGATACAGATATGAAGCACAGCCTTAAGCTCAGGCTTGAGCCACTGCGTAAAATGGATATCAATGATCTGAAAACGCAAGCCGGATCGGCTGTCGCCGGCAACTGGCTAGACAGGATAAAAAATGCCAGGGCAGGTGTCGATCCTGTGTTTGACGGGGCCTGGAAAGCAGTCACTGTAAGAGGCATAGAAGCAATTGTCTGGATTACGGGCGATAGCTTTGACCGGTATAATTATTGTGTAAGAGTTGTCCCGTTTCTTCAGACCTATCCTGATATTGATTTCTGGCTCGAATTGATCAGTACCGTCCATAACAGTCAGCAAGATGCTGTAAGCATCAGCTGGCTGCTTGGTTCCGAGCAGAACATAGGCCAGGAGGCTCTGACACGCTGGAATTATCGTTTTGTGGCCTGTCTGAGGGCACAGATGGCTGACCCGACCGGAGCGTGCAGGCATGACGCCTGGCTCTATCGAACTGATGCGCTGCTTAGACCTGATCTGGGAATTAGTTTTGTTGGCTTCAAGTTTGGCTGGCTGGCAGTCAGCGGCAGCTGCAGAGGAATAAGGAAAATCGAATTTGTCAGGACAGGCAGTCAGATTGCTGATATTATTGTTTCTATGCATGCTAAGTTTCTGGGTTTGCTGGATGATCAGGGAAGTGTCCTATCTCCTGACAAAGTTGGTAGAATAGTGGCAAAAGACGCCGGTTGGCAAGTTCCTCTACCTGTCAGTAAGGCTGCTGACCAATTAGAGGAATATTTGACAGGTAATCGCAAAGAATTTGATCTGGAACTAGAGCGGGAACATTACAGCGATTTCCAGAGAAGAGTCTGGGAAGAAATCAGTAATGTTCCCTATGGAGTAACTGCTACATATGAAGATCTTGCAATCAAATTAGCATCACCAGGCCAGAAGCCGTATTCGCTGGCAAGAGCCGTCGGAACTGCCTGCGCCTCTAATCCGCTGCCGCTTGTTGTCCCATGTCACAGAATTATCGGCAAGGATGGAAGATTGACAGGATTTAATGGTGGAGTTGATATCAAAGAATACTTACTTAACCATGAGATGTTTGGCTTGGTTTAATTAAGCAAGTGCCTTAAATTAGAAGGAGACATAAACAATGAGTAAAAAATCAGGGAATAGACCGAAGTACAAAAAACAAGCTCCAAAAATTGATGTGCCGGTTAAAAACGAAATCCGTGAGAAGATTTCTATCAAACCGTCAACGCTGCTGGCTCCAGTGCCTGCTGTCCTGATTGGCTGCTGCGGTAAGCCTGATGGGCAGAGACCACAGAAGAATCTAATCACAGTTGCCTGGGCTGGAACGATCTGTTCTGATCCTCCGATGCTATCTATTGCAATTCGCAAGGAGAGATGGTCATATCAGCAGATAAAAGAAACACGCGAGTTTACTGTTAATCTTGTTGATAAGAGTATGTTGTGGGCAGCGGATTTCTGCGGCGTTAAATCAGGCCGTGATATTGATAAATTTCAGGAAAGCAAGCTGACAGCCATACCGGCGGAGGCTCTGCCTCTCGCTCCTGCAGTAGCACAGAGTCCTCTGACTCTTTCCTGTCGTTTAACCCAGATCGTTGAGCTAGGCTCACATGATCTGTTCTTAGCAAAAATAGTAGCTGTGCAGGTTGATCCTAAAATAATGAAGGGACAGAAGATTTGCCTGGAGCAGGCAGAGCTTACTGCTTTTGCACATGGTGAGTACTATGCGCTTGGCGAGATACTTGGTTTCTTCGGTTATTCGATTGCTTCATCTGAAGTTCTTTACAGGCGTTTACCTAAAACAGCGGCTGATAGTATCAGTGGCGGTAAAAATCGAAAAATAATCCGAAGCGAAGCTTCTGAAGCGAATCAGGATTCGAGAAAAACCAAACCCAGGGCAGGCGAGGCCTCGAAAACTGGTCCGGTCAAGGGCAGACGCGGCGGCAAATTTAAACGCTAATTGATTAATAGAAAAAAATAGCAGTCTGATCACTAAGAACAGACTGCTATTTTTTATATCATAAATGCTTGAGCTGGCTTGTTAATTAAACAGCCAAAACCTTTTTTAGTTTAGCGAAGCGAGGCAGACCATCTTCGATGGCTACTTCTGATTCGCCCTGAATCAGAGGTAAAGCATATTCGATGAACTTTTCGTTTACAAAATTGCCTTCATCGTTGATCCACTCGAGCGGAACTTTGCTCTCGGTGTTAGCAACATCATCAAGTTTGATAAGTTTAATCTCACACTTGTATTCGCTGCCTTCAGCACGCTGGAACCCAACCATATAATCGGTCATACCATCTACTGCACATCTTACAGCTGTTTGACCTGCGAGGAAGGACTCATCAACATCAGTTTTAGAAGCCAGATGAGCTGCACAGCGCTGCATCAGTGAAAGCTCGATACCGCGGACCTTACAGCCAATTTCCTTCTTGAGGTAATTCGCAAGCACAGTAGCAGTACCGCCCAGCTGCTTATGACCGAATGCATCAACTGCAACTTCGCCAACCAGCTCTGGGATGAATTTGCCTTCTTTTGTCTGTACGCCTTCTGATACTGCGATGATAACTTTGCTCTCTTTTGCATAAACCTTCTTAACATCAGCCAGCATCTTGTCGATATCGAAATCAACTTCAGGCAGATAAATCAGGTCAGGACCATGTCCCTTATGAGCGGCCAAAGCAGCTGAAGCTGTAAGCCAGCCTGCATGACGACCCATGATTTCGATTACTGTGATCATACCTGTGTCATAAACACGGGCATCCAGATAAACTTCCATGGTCGTTGTAGCAATATATTTAGCTGCTGATGCGAAGCCAGGGCAGTGGTCAGTTCCAAAAAGATCATTATCGATTGTTTTCGGAACGCCTATTACACGACATTCATAACCGGACTGCTGCAGAAGTTTCGAAATCTTATTGCAGGTGTCCATTGAGTCGTTGCCGCCATTATAAAAGAAATAACGGATATTGTGTTTTTTAAATACTTCTAATAGACGCTTATAATCAGTATCATCATCTTTTAGATCAGCGAGCTTGTATCGGCATGAACCGAGTGCCGATGAAGGAGTAGTCTTAAGAAGCTCCAACTCTGCAGGATCTTCCTGACCCATGTCATAGAATTTTTCATTAAGAATACCAACGATACCATTAGCAGCACCATAAACCTTCTCAATAACACCTGTCTGACGCAGGGCTTCTGTAAATACGCCTGCCGCACTTGCATTGATTACGGAAGTAGGTCCGCCTGACTGACCAAAGATCGCATTACCAATCAGTTTGCTCATGAAATAACCTCCTGAATTTTGTTTGTATGATATAGTCTGCATCTGCTTGTTTCCCTAAATGCATACCCGAGTTATAATATCATGTATAGGTTACGCAAACAAGTACTGAGCTTTTTTTAAAATGAATGCTTGACAATACCTTGGTTGAACTTTATAATTCATTTCGTGCCTGCGAGAGCTGGTACAAAACCTTGATTTGGTGGGATTAGCTCAGTTGGTTAGAGTGCCAGATTGTGGCTCTGGAGGTCGTGGGTTCGATTCCCATATCCCACCCCATTTAATTCTTTGGTTGCTGGGTCGTGAGGTTCGGCCTAATGGAAAACATTGGGGTGTCGCCAAGCGGTAAGGCACGGGACTTTGACTCCCGCACTCGTAGGTTCAAATCCTGCCACCCCAGCCATATGATCCACTAGCTCAGTTGGTAGAGCACCTGACTTTTAATCAGGGGGTCCGGAGTTCGAGCCTCCGGTGGATCACCATAATGAACACTCTTTAGTTAGAAATGACTAAAGAGTGTTTTTTCGTTTTCAGTTGATTGCTTTATAATGTATAATAAACAACAGAGTAAGAAAGTTTGAGGTTTTTTTCTTGGAAGTAAAAAGAATCGAAGATGATTTGCCGCTGACCGGCAATAGAATAGCTCTGACTTCACTTACAGAACAGGATATCTTGAAGCTTGATGGCTTCTTCAACGATATTTCCTCTCTGAAATATTATCTTCCCACTACGGTCAGACCGTTTAATAGG
>JAAYFZ010000411.1 GCA_012727965.1 Clostridiaceae bacterium | reverse complement strand
GTTCTCGGCAAGATCTGCAACCGTGATTTCATTAAGGATCCAGGTCTCGACAGAACTATCCTCGGTGACGGTCTGGCAACATTTGTTGCCGCTATGATCGGTGGTCCTGCCAATACAACCTACGGTGAAAACACAGGCGTTGTTGGTCTGACCAGAGTTGGTTCAGTCTATGTTACAGGCGGTGCAGCCGTCATAGCAGTTATTCTGGCTTTCCTCAAACCGGTAAAAGACCTGATTTCGGCTATTCCCCTACCAGTAATGGGCGGAATCAGCATTATCCTGTTTGGTTTTATCGCAGCCAATGGCCTCAGAGTTCTGAATGAAGCTCATGTTGATTTCAGCAAAACCAGAAATGTAATCATCTGTGCGGTCATGCTCATTCTCGGTCTTGGCGGTGCAGCCTTCAGAATCACTGAACTGACAGTCATTTCCGGTATGGCTCTTGCAGCTGTCGCTGGCGTCATTCTTAACCTGATACTGCCTGATGAAAAAGAGGTAGAGGTTGATAAAATTAAGAAAAGTTAATATTTCTTTGTCTGATTTGTAGTAAATTGTAACGGTGTTCATCGTCAGCTCGCTGAAGATGAACGCCGTTTTCACTTTTTTATGCTTTTCCTCTGGTAGTGCCGGCTTTTACCGTTATAATAATAAAGAGAATTTTTTTGTCACGTGACCACTATATGTTCACGAGACCATGAAGGGAGGCAAAATCTGCTGCCGTTTACGTCCAGCAGATTATATGCTATGAAGATCATAATTGTAGGCGGCGGCTGGGCAGGCTGCGCGGCAGCTGCAGAGGCCGCTAAAATAGGTGCGGAAACAGTTTTGCTTGAGAGAACCGATATGCTTCTAGGTACCGGCATAGTCGGCGGAATCATGCGAAATAATGGCAGATTCACTGCTACGGAAGAGATGATAGCTCTTGGTGGCGGTGATATTTTTGAACTGGTCGATCAGAACTATAGACATGAAAATATCAGCTTCCCCGGACATGAACATGCTAGTCTCTATGATATCGGCAAGATTCCGGGAGCTGTCACACGATATTTAACTGGTCTTGGTGTCGATATCAGGTTCCAGGCCAGAGTCACAAAAATAACAAAAGATGCTGATCGCATAACTGAAGTTATAACCAAACAAGGGGAAACTTTTGCCGGCGATGTTTTTATTGATACAACTGGAACAGCGGGGCCGATGAATAATTGTGTTCGCTACGGCAATGGTTGTGCGATGTGTGTGCTCAGATGCCCCAGCTTCGGTGGCAGAGTAAGTCTGGCCGGTCTTGCAGGCGTCAAGGAAATGCAGGGTGTTAAGTCAAACGGAGCTATTGGTGCTATGAGCGGTTCCTGTAAGCTTTATAAGGAATCCTTGTCACCGGAAATTGTTGAACTTCTTGACCGTGAAGGCGTTGCAGTCATACCGATACCTGCTGATCTGGTCGAAAACCATCTGGATATCAAAGCATGTCAGCAATATGCGCTGGCTGAATTCGCTGAAAATGTTATTTTGCTGGATACAGGTCATGCCAAGTTGATGACTCCCTTTTTCAAACTCTCCAGACTACAGAAGGTTTCCGGTTTCGAAAATGCCAGATACGAGGACCCTTATGCCGGCGGCAAGGGCAATTCGATGCGCTATTTCGCAATGGCTCCGCGCAGTAATTCACTACAGGTTGAAGGAGTCGATAATCTCTTCTGTGCCGGTGAGAAGGCTGGACTGCTGGTTGGTCACACTGAAGCTATCGCTACTGGTGCCCTGGCAGGTTTCAACGCAGTTCGCTACGCAGCAGGAAAAGAATTGCTGGTTCTCCCAAGAGAGCTCGCCGTCGGCGACGCTATCGCCTATGTAAAGGATCAGATGAAGACCAGCGAGGGGCTTGGTCTTAAATACACCTTCTCAGGTTCAGTACTGTTTAAGCGCATGAAGGAGCTTGGCCAGTACACTACTGACAGAGAAGAAATCAGAAATCGAGTCGGAGATTTAAGCCTTACAGGCGTACTCAGCAGTCTCTAAACATGTTATTATGCAAGCCGCCTGAAGTGGTTTGTAAAAATATAAGGGGGATAATATGGTAACACTGGGTCTTCTACACTACGTTTACATCATCATGACTATTATTATCATTGCTGCTCTGCTGATGAAAAAGGAAATCGTTCTTCCCTGCGTCATCGGTATATTCGCGATGGGCCTCGCTTTCAGCGGCGGCAACCCGATCAAAGCGATCCAGGCGCTTTACAACAGCTTCGTTGCTTCAGGAACCGAGTTTCTTGGCATTATAGTTGTTATCGCGCTGGTTGTCTCTATGTCAAGATCACTGGCTGCGATCGGCGCGGATGAAATTATGATCAGACCACTGAAAAACGCGATTAAATCACAGAAAATTGCCTTCTTCATTGTCGGCTTCGTGATGTTGATTGCTTCCTGGTTCATATGGCCCTCACCAGCTGTCGCTCTCGTAGGAGCTCTGCTGCTGCCTTTTGCACTGCGCTCAGGACTTCCTGCAATATGGGCAGCCGTTGCCATGAACATATTCGGTCACGGCATGGGCTTATCCGGTGACTTCTTCATCCAAGGTGCTCCCGGTATAGCGGCAAAAGCCGCCGGCATCAGTACGCCTGCCATTATGAAGGCCAGCATACCACTCTGGATCGTAATGTCAGTTGTAACTGTATCCGTGGTCTTCTTCATGTTTACCAGAGATATGAAAAGAAAAAAGGGCATAAGCGATAGCGAAATATCTGAAGAAGATTTACAAGCCCAGGCTGAGAAAACACATGCCATCTCAACAAAAGGCAAAGAAGGACAGCCCCCAGTTAAGATTACACGCTTCTCTTACTTCATAGCCGTGCTCACACCAATTGCTTTCTTAGTAGATGTTGTGCTGATGATCATTTTTGATATTGTCGGCGGTGACGCAACTGCACTGGTTGGCGGTACAGCCGTTCTGATCATGGCAATAATCCTGATCGGCAAGGGAAGTCTGGCTGAATCGCTCGATGAGATCACTGATAAATTCAAGGAAGGCTTCATCTTCGCCATGAAAATCTTCGCACCGGTCATAGTTATTGCAGGTTTCTTCTTCCTGGGCAGCGGCGAAATGGCTGTTAAGATCCTTGGAGAAG
>JAAYFZ010000410.1 GCA_012727965.1 Clostridiaceae bacterium | reverse complement strand
GGGTCCGAACGTTGCCGGCGTTATCGGTTCGGCTGTTGCCGCCGGTATCCTGCTCGCTTTGCTTAAGTAATTAGTTACACTTTTAATGATCAACTAAAGAGGACTCCTTTTCAGGGGTCCTCTTTTTTGCTAATATAGTACAGGCAGAGCTGATGAGTGTTCTGCATAAAGATACATTAATCCGCTGATCAAGAGATTCAGCTGACAGAAAGAGAGTTTCCATGAAATATGTTGTATTCCTAGGTGACGGCATGGCCGATCTGCCACTGCCTCAGTATGACAATAAAACTCCGCTAATGATTGCCAACAAGCCAAATATGGATAAAATTGCCGCTGGTCTGGCTGGCATGGTAAAAACAGTACCCGATGAACTAGCTCCAGGCAGCGACACTGCCAATATGAGTGTCATGGGTTTCGATCCTGTCAAATACTATAGCGGCAGATCGCCCTTAGAAGCTGTCAGCATGGGTATAGAGCTGCAAAACGATGATATAGCATTCCGCTGTAATCTAGTCACCCTGAGTGAACCTGATGCTAACGGAAGTATAACAATGCTGGACTACAGCTCCGATGAAATCTCGAGTGAGGAAGCTGCGGTATTAATCAATGATCTAAACAAGGAACTGTCAACTGATCTGATCAGCTTCCATGCTGGCAAAAGCTATCGCCATTGCATAGTCTGGCATGGCGGTCCGCTTGATATGAAACTTATTCCACCTCATGATATCCTGACTCAGAAAATTGATGCTTATTTGCCTTCGGGAAATGGTTCTGATCTACTTATGGATTTGATGATGCGCAGCCGCGATATTCTAGCTGATCATCCAATAAACCGCGACAGGATCAGACGTGGACTTAATCCAGCCAGCAGTATCTGGATCTGGGGGCAAGGCACTAAACCACAGCTGCCTCTAATTTCAGATATGTACGGGATAAAGGGTGCTGTTATCTCAGCAGTTGATCTTATTTTTGGTCTTGGCATCTGTGCAGGCATGGAGCTTATCGAGGTTGAAGGTGCTACCGGCAATATCCATACTAATTTTACCGGCAAAGCCCAAGCTGCAATTGATGCGTTTAAGAGAGGCCAAGACTATATCTATCTTCATCTTGAGGCACCTGATGAATGTGGACACCGTGCTGAAACCGAAAACAAAATCAGGTCGATCGAGTTGCTTGACAGTTATATCATCGGCCCAGTCTGGCAATATCTTGAAGACAGTAGAAAAATGACAGGCGAGGACTATAGAATCATGGTTCTGCCTGATCATCCTACACCACTATCTCTTAGGACTCATACATCGGATCCGGTGCCTTTTGCCATCTATAGCAGTGACAACTCACTAAATAGGCCGGCTAAGGCCTATGACGAGCAGGCTTGCAGCAAAACCGGGATCCTGATAGATCCCGGCCATGAACTCTTCGGAATGTTTATTAGAGGAGAATTCTGATTGGTTGATATTTGCTTGCTGCTATTTAAGCTCGACTATAGTCACACCACTGTCACCTTCACCGTACGCGGCTAATTTGAATGATGACACCCTGCTGTCTTGTCGCAGCATCTGCTGTATCGATGTTCGGAGAGCACCGGTGCCCTTACCATGAACAACTCTCAGCTGATGGAGCCCAGATAAAACTGCCTGATCAATAAAATGATCAAGGTTGCTTCTGGCCTCCTCAGATGTCTGTCCAAGAAGTTTGATTTCAGTAGACTGATTCATTTTTGCCTGCATCGTCAGACTGTCCGCACCAG
>JAAYFZ010000409.1 GCA_012727965.1 Clostridiaceae bacterium | reverse complement strand
GGGTTATGGTATGTGGTTTGTGATCTCATCGTTAAATAAAGAGTTTGAGTATATTGTAACCAATGGTGATCTTGATATAGATATGATCATCGCCAGGCGCAAGCGCAAGCGTGTGTTATCGGTCAAGGCAAAAGAGTTTGAACTGATGGCTCAGACTGGTACAGTTGACGAGCGTGATTCAGAAAACAGCCGTTATAAAACACTGGATTTTTCTTCATCTCTTAATTCCAAGGATAGATGGTTTATCTTAACTAACTATAAATCTGAAAAAGTAAAAGTTATATTTGAGCCGGATGAGAGAATGCTGAAAAATCTCAAGCGTTTCAATCCTTCGAAAATTAAGTATACGGGACTTCTGAATTGAAGCAATCGATGGAGAGGGATACTGACACATGAGTATATTTCGTTCGGCTTCGCGGCCGCGTTTTACCGGTACCGAGAGAAGCTGGATTCTTTATGACTGGGCAAATTCATCATATGCAACAATCATCATGGCTGCTGTTTTTCCGATATATTTTGCGGGAATAGCAAGTGATGCCGGCGTAAATGGCGATATCTGGTGGGGGTACGGAACCTCTGCCGCCACGCTTACTGTGGCCATATTGGCACCAATTCTTGGAGCCATTGGTGATTTCAAAGGTATGAAAAAGAGTCTTTTCAGCCTGTTTTTGTTAGTTGGCCTGGTTTTCACGACAACGATGGCGCTGACTGATAACTGGAAGTTGATGCTTGCCGGCTACGTTATCTCATATATTGGCTATGCAGGCTCTCTGCTGTTTTATGATTCCTTTATTACTGATGTCACAAGTCCGCAGCGTATGGACAAACTATCTGCCTGGGGCTATGCCATGGGCTATATCGGTGGGAGTACGATTCCTTTTTTGCTATCTATCGTGTTGATTATGTTTGGTGAAGGTATTGGCATCGATGCTGTACTTGCAGTTAAGCTGTCTGTAGTTCTCTGTGTCGTCTGGTGGGCTGCGTTTTCTCTGCCGATGCTCCTGAAGGTTATGCAAGTACATTATATTGACAGACCTGCTGGACTTCTGATAACACAGGCTTTCAAAGGTCTCAGGAAAACAGCGGTTGATATTTTTCACAACAAAGCTATGCTGGTTTTCATGCTGTCGTATTTTTTCTATATCGATGGTGTTAACACTGTAATACATATGGCTACGGTTTATGGCTCTTCACTTGGACTTGGTTCCACAGGTATGATCCTGGCGCTTCTGATCACACAGCTGGTTGCTGTTCCTTGTTCAATATTATTCAGCCGCCTGGCCGAGAAATATGGCTCGATCAGAATGCTGGTATATGCCATTATTGTTTACTTCTTCATATGCATTACCGGCTTCTATATGGGTTATTCGCTTGAACAGCATGCTCCAGGCACCGTAGACTATGATCAGGCACTTAAGGTATCCACGATGCTGTTTTGGGCAATGGCGTTTCTCGTCGGTACTGTTCAGGGTGGTATTCAGGCTCTATCCAGATCATTTTTTGGTAAGCTGGTCCCGCCTGATCGTTCGAATGAGTTTTTTGGCTTCTTCGATATTTTTGGTAAATTTGCCGCGGTCGTTGGCCCGGCGCTATATGCGGTTGCGGCGAATGCGAGTGGTCGTTCTTCATATGGAATACTCTCGCTGATACTGTTGTTCGCCGCGGCTTTGATCGTTATGGCTATTGGCCGCCGCTATCTGGCAGAGGCCGAACAGCAATCGCTCAGAGGCTCGGAGGTTGAGGATAATGGATCAGAAATCGTTTGAAGAGGTTCATTTTGAAAGATATACCAGTGAAAACTTAGCAGATACACTTCCTGCTGCTGAGAATAAGCAGTTTGCTCTGACTGGACTTACCACTGCAGGCTTTTACCATTTTGAAATCAAAGGGACCGAAACTGACTGTATGGACAGACTCCACCTATCTGCGCTATTAGCAATGATGCAGGAGGCTGCTTATAAAAATGCGGAGACACTTGGAATTGGTGCCAGTTATCTGGACCCTCAGGGAATCTGCTGGCTATTATCAAAAATCTCTGTGCGTATGAGTAAACTGCCGCGCTGGCTCGATAATATAACGGTTAGCACATGGAGCAGAGGACCACGTAGACTCCTCTTCCTAAGAGATTTTACTTTTTACTCTGGAGGGATCTCTCCTGAAAACATCATTGGACATGCTTCATCTGAATGGTTTCTTGCAGGTACCGACAGTCATCGGCCACTAAGACCCGAGCAGGTGATAGAGCCGGCGAGAATCAAAAACCATCAACAGGCGCCGGCAGTATTTGATTTTGATTGTCCACGGCTCAAGAATATTGAGACACTGGAGGATGCCGAACCGGTTTTGGTCAAATATGCAGATTTCAGCGATATTGACCGAAATGGGCATGTTAACAATACACGTTATGCTGCCTGGGCAGTCGACGCTGTTCAGAGTTATTTGAGTCGTCAGTCAGGCAGCAATGAAATTATACCGATGAATGTAAGTGGACTTGATATTCAATATATAAGTGAAATATTTTTCGGCAGTAAGATCGATATCTTCATTAGCAAGGATGATGAGAATTCATATCTGACGGAGGGCAGACTCCATGATGGAGGTCAGGTTGCTTTTCGTTGCCGTATTTTGCTTGATGAAATCTGAACAATTGTGAAATCTCATTAACAATAACGAAGCTAAATTGTATAATTGCTTCTGTAATTAATCAGAAGTTTATTTTTCTGTTGATCGGGAGGCGTAAAATGATCGAAATTAGCAATCTCGTCAAGTATTATGGTGAGAAGCTCGCTGTAAATGATATCAGCTTCTCTGTAGAAAAGGGAGAGATACTTGGTTTTCTAGGACCAAATGGTGCCGGCAAGAGCACAACGATGAATATTTTGACTGGCTATCTCTCGGCTACTTCGGGATCAATCACCATTAATGGATATGATATTCTCGAAGACCCCCAGAAGGCTAAATCATGTATTGGCTATCTGCCGGAAAATCCACCTCTATATCTTGATATGACTGTACTGGAATATCTAAAGTTCGTATCAGACCTGAAGGGGGTTCCGGCTCAAGAGAGAATTCAGGGATTGGCCCGGATCATGAAAATGGTCAGAATTGCAGATGTTTCTGAGCGACTGATCAAGAACCTGTCAAAAGGCTACCGCCAACGTGTCGGTATCGCTCAGGCAATGATCGGTAATCCTGATGTATTGGTGCTTGATGAGCCGACCGTAGGACTTGATCCTAAACAGATCATTGAGATCCGCAATTTAATCAAAGAACTGGGGAAGCAGCATACTGTTATTCTTAGCTCACATATCCTGCCCGAGGTTCAGGCGGTTTGTGAACGAGTCGTCATAATCGATCAGGGCAGAATAGCTGCGATTGATACTCCTGACGGACTATCACGAAAAATGGCCAAGACTTCAAGCTTCCAGCTGACTGCAGAGGGTCCTGCCGATAAAATAGTCATTATGCTTAAGGCAATAAATGGTGTCAGCAGAGTTGAAATAATTC
>JAAYFZ010000408.1 GCA_012727965.1 Clostridiaceae bacterium | reverse complement strand
TCGGCCGTGAGCTGCACCGCGCGGGTTCTGACTATAAGCGGATGCTGCATGATCTGCCCGGTTTCCTGATCAATTTCTTCAATAAAATGGAGGATGACGAATACAGGTTCTCGCTTGATATTAAGGATATAGATCGAGTACAGAAGCATTTTGATCATATAGCCAATAGGATATCATTCAGCCTGATCCTGCTGGGTGTCAGCATTATGATCGCTGGCATAATCATCGGCTCAAGTATGAATGCCGCCGCCTCACCTGAGCTTGTGCGGCTGAATATCTGGATGCTGCGCGGCGGTCTGGCTATCGCTGCCCTAATACTGCTTGGGCTTGCTATCTCGATGTTTCGATCCAGACGCTTCTAATAGTATTTTAGATATCCGTTTGAATCTGTGCTGCGGCTCTATCCGCGGCTTTTTTTCTGGAAATGAGGCTGTTGAGTCGTTCTGAGCTCAGCCACATGAGAGAAACGTAGACCAAAACAACTACCGGGAAGATAAACAGACTTGTCCTGGATGCAACGGTACCCAAAAGAGGCGGCAGCAGGGTCGAGCCTGTATAGGCGATCGCCATCTGGATGCCCATTATATATTGTGATCTCTCCTTACCGAATCTGGCAGGGGTCTCATGCAGCATACTAGGAAAAACCGGAGCAAGCCCCAGACCGATCAACATGAAGCTGACGATCGTAACCTGAGTAGGCAAGGGCAAGATCAGCAGAACGGCTCCGGCAAAAGCAATTATCTGACCTAGCCGGATGAGCTGTTTGTTGTTCAGACGGAACCTGATAAAACCGGATATAAATCTACCGGCTGTGATACCGCCCCAATAAAATGAAACTAGCTGTGCTGCCTGCGCAGGATCCATATTCTTGATATTGGCCAGGAAGCTGCTGCCCCATAAACCAACAGTCGCTTCGGCGCCACAGTAGAAGAAAAATGATGTTAATGCCAGTGTCAGGCCGCTCTTGCCGCCAGTCCTGTTCTTTTTCTTCGGCTTCGGGTTTTCAGCTGTATCGGCAGATTCGGAAGTCTGCTTGCCATGCTTGTCCCATAGAGGCAGGGAAAAGAGCAGGATCAGGACCAATACCGCCTGAATGATAGAAATAACCAGATAACCTCTGTTCCACTTGCCGCTGCTTATGATCATCCGCCCCATTATGACTGGCCCGAGTGTGGCGCCTACGCCCCAGAAGCTGTGCAGCCAGTTCATATGATGTGCTTTGAAATGAACTGCTACATAATTATTGAGACCGGCATCAACGGCACCGGCACCTAAGCCAAGCGGGACAGCGAATATAGCCAGCCAGAGGACAGAAGGAGCAAGGTGAAAACCGAAGAGAGCACCTGCCGTCATCGCACAGCTGATCAATGTTACCTGACCAGTACCGAAGCGCTTAAGGATGCGGCCGCTGGCAAGACTTGAAACGATCGTACCGATAGCAACGATCATATATAGATAGCCAGCCGTATCAAGTGATGCGCCCAGATCTTTTTGCATGATCGGCCAGGCAGATCCCAGTACAGAATCAGGCAGCCCCAGGCTGATGAAAGCCAGATATATAATAATAAGTAATAAGATCGTCATTATTGTTTCACTCTCAACTTCTTAGTATATTAGTCAGAAACATTAACATTATTGCAGAATAAGCGCAACTTTGTTTCCATTATACTCAGTGATTTATAATATCGCAGAGCCTATACAATGCACATATCGTATTTATTCATAACAAAATCCAAAAAAAGCAGAATGCATATAGTTGCTTGATTTGGTATTCTAGGTAATAGCAGGTAAGGTATATCTTATCTTATGACTGCAGGAGGAAGTAGTTTTGAAATATACAAAGATCAGGCATAACAGGATGAGTTCCTGTTTATTTATTGAGAAACGTAGTCCTGGCAAGTTCTCAATTGCCAGGATGATCCTTTCAACTGCCTTAATTTTATCTTTGATCATCCTGCCTTCATGCGGCATTGATGGTGGTCCTCAAGGA
>JAAYFZ010000407.1 GCA_012727965.1 Clostridiaceae bacterium | reverse complement strand
CCCTAGTATACCCTGCGATCAACTACACGCTTGGCCTTACCTTCGCTGCGCGGCAGCGAGCGCGGCTCGACCAGAGTGATCTTCGCAGATATGCCCAGCATTGACTGGATATCGGCGTTAAGACGACGTTCAATATTTTCAATTTCTCTAATTGAGTCAGAGAAGAAGCCTTTTGTCATTTCTATCTGTATTTCCATGCGGTCCAGATTATGTACGCGGTCGATATAGATCATATAATGAGGTTCAACTTCGCCATAATTAAGCAAAATTGATTCAATCTGTGTCGGGAATACATTGACACCTCTTACAATCAGCATATCATCAGCCCGGCCAGTGACCTTGTCCATTCTTACTGTGGTACGTCCACAATCGCAGCGATCATAATACAGCCTGGTAAGATCATGTGTATTGTAGCGCAGCAATGGCGTTCCTTCCTTGGTCACGCTTGAGAAAACCAGTTCCCCTAGCTCGCCTTCTGCCATTGGTTTACCTGTTTCCGGATCGACGATCTCAGCAATAAAATGATCAGATTGAATATGAAGCCTATTACCTGCTTCGCAGCTCATCGAAACACCAGGCCCCATAGTTTCAGAGAGCCCATAAATGTCAAAAGCCTTGAGTCCAAGCTTGTCCTCGATCTGCTGTTTCATTTCAACGGACCAGGGCTCAGCACCGAATATGCCTACCTTCAGCGAGAGCATAGATTTGTCTACACCATAGGTCGCCATCTCATCTGCCAGATGCAGAGCATAGCTGGGAGTACAAGCAAGAGCTGTCGGTTTGAAATCAACCAGGATCTGTATCTGACGCTTAGTATTACCGGATGATACCGGAATAGCGGTCACACCCATACGCTCAGCACCATAATGAAGTCCCAGGCCGCCCGTAAACAAACCATATCCGTATGCAACATGCAGAATATCCCGATGAGTCATCCCGGTAGAAGCCAGCGATCTGGCACAGCATTCAGACCAGATATCAATATCACTCTGGGTATAGCCGACAACCTTCTGTTTTCCGGTCGTACCTGAAGATGAATGGATCCTGACTATATCATCCAGAGGAACGGCGAAGGTCCCATATGGATAGTTCTCGCGCATATCTTCTTTGTCAGTGAATGGAAGCCTGGTAAGATCATCTATTGATCTGATATCACCTGGCTCAATACCCGCAGCTTGCATCTTCTCTGTATAGTACGGAACCTTGCCGTACATTCTCGAAACACATTCGGACAGACGCTGCCCCTGCAGCTCTCTGATCTGCTCATAAGGCATTGTCTCAGCAGCTTCATTCCAGATATAACTCATTTCCGTGACCATCCTTCCATTCTGCATGAATCAACAATTTACCGTCTATTCAGGCGGCAAACCGTATATTGATAAAGTTTATTGTTCGCCCCCTGCATTGTCAAGTAGAGCCAGAGTATCTGCAAGCAGCATTACAGCCTGTCCGTTCTCAGGTGTAAATCTGAAAGCCCCATGATCAAGCGGTATCTCCAAATTGAGGCCATAGTTAGCACTAAATCTGGCGGTTCTTCCAGCCGGACTGAAATATGTTATTTCATCGCCGGCGGAGTTTCTGCCACTATAACGCAGACCAGTGCGGTCGAGCTTGATCACACCTTCGCCATCTTGGACAAATGCTCCGCTCAAGCCTGCTGTCTCAGTTCGGGTCTTGTAGCTCAGACTGAAATCAGGTCTCTGAAGTTCAGATGCCAATTGATTTTTCTGCCAGTCTCGCCACACATGAACATCGGTAAGAGCCGAGAAGTCCATCTGGTTGCCACTATTTGCTGCTACTTCGCCGGGGCTTGTAGTATTCAAGAAACCGTGGCTGTCGACGATCCACTCGGCTGCACATTCACTGCAATATAGTCTTTTTTTCTCACTGAGCATGACCGTTCGTTTACCACAGGCAGGACATTGGTGACAGATGTTATGCATATTCTCAGCCGGTCTCCGGCAATGATATTTAGCAGGACGCTTCTGATTGCGCTGCCAGGCATAATCGTCGAAATCCAGCGCCTTATGTACTACCTCGGAGATTTGTGCAGCATCATAATCAGCTATCTGTTCCTGTGAAAGAAGCAGACTTGCTTGAACCTCGATTCTTCCAGGCCGGAAACCATTGCCTGACCAGCGTGGCCAGGTCAGATAAGCCCCGGAAATCTTGATATTAATAACATTGCAGGCTGTTTTTTTGATCAGGCGCGATATTGTGTCATCCATCGGACTTCTTGTACCGTCGGTCGACCTCTGTCCCTCTGGGAATATACCGAGAGCGCCATCCATTTTCAGCACCTGCAGCATCTGTTTAAGAGCTGTAGCATCTGAACGAAACTGAGTTTTAGGTATAGCACCTGCTTTTTCTAGAATAATTTTGAGCTTTTTGTTTCTGAAAAACAGGCTGGCGGCTACAAAATTAATATCAAGCCAGGGCAAGGCGATCGCTGCCAGGAATGGATCGATATATGAAGGATGGTTTCCTAGAATGATAACAGGTCCTTTGATTTTTCTGATTCCAGGTTCACGTATTACTTTGACACCTAGGATCAGTCTGAGAGGCAGCTGCAACAGAAAAACCACAGGTCTGTAAAGCCACTTGGCTGGCAGACGAACACCAGACCTAGCCTTTTGTCGACTTTTGCCAGTATGTTTTTCAAATTTTCGGGTTATTTCTCTCTTCATATCAGCTAACCGGTCCATCCTGTTTGAGCCCCTTCATACTGAGGGAGATGCGTTTGCGCGCTGTGTCTATGCTTAGAATGCGAACCTGGACCAACTGCCCTACGCGTACAACGGTCAAAGGATCGCGCACGAACTGGTCAGCTAGTTCTGAAATATGGACAAGGCCGTCCTGGTGCATGCCCAAATCAACAAAAGCACCGAAATCAGCGACATTTCGCACCACGCCTTGAAGTACCATATTGGGCTTAAGATCACTTAGGTCAAGAAGATCACTGCGCAAAACGGGTTGTGCGAGCTCATCTCTGGGATCACGGCCGGGTCGGCGCAGAGCATCTACAATATCTGTTAATGTCAGTTCGCCAATCTCCAGTTCCTGTGCCAGGCGATCAATTCCGCGCTGGCTGATTTTTTTCGCAAGTTCTGCAGAAGGCTCTGTACTGAGTAATTTTGCGATTTTATAAACCTTGTCATATGATTCTGGATGGACAGAAGTATTGTCAAGAGGCTCAACAGCCTGCGGTATACGCAGGAAACCTGCGCATTGCTCATAAGCCTTAGGCCCAAGACGCGGGATGCCGAGAAGCTCTTTGCGCGACTTGAACGGGCCTTGCTGTTCCCTTCTCGCTACAATATTTCGAGCGACAACTGGAGTGAGGCCGGCTATATATGAGAGGAGCGAAGGTGATGATGTGTTGAGATCGACACCAACTTCGTTAACGCAGGCTTCGACTACTCCACCTAGAGCCTCGCCTAGTTTCTTCTGATTCATATCATGCTGATACTGTCCGACACCAATCGATTGAGGATCTATCTTGACGAGTTCAGCCAGTGGATCCTGCAGACGCCTTGCTATCGACACAGCACTTCTAAGGGAAACATCAAATTCCGGGAATTCTGCTGCGCCCAGCTCAGATGCCGAATAAACTGAAGCGCCTGCCTCGCTGACGACCATCCAGCGAATATCCAGATGATTGTCGTGGACAAAATCACGGACAAACTGTTCTGATTCTCTTGAAGCTGTACCATTACCGATCGCGATCAGTTCAATCTTATGTTTTCTGACGATTTCAAGCAATGTTCGCGCGGCAGCCTCAGTTTTATTATGTGGAGGTGTCGGATAGATCACATCGGTTGTCAGCACTCTGCCCGTTTCGTCAACGGCGGCAAGCTTGCAGCCTGTCCTGTAGGCAGGATCGAATCCCAGTATTCGATAACCTCTGACCGGTGGCTGCATCAACAAACTGCGCAAATTGCTGCTGAAAACAGTGATGGATTTTTCCTCAGCTTTTTCTGTCAGACCCTGACGAATTTCATTTTCGAGAGATGGCTGAATCAGACGCTTCCAGGCATCGGCAAGCATTTGCGTCAGCAAATCAGCATAAGGACTGTTCTGAGTAATTGTCCTGCCATTAAGAATTGCTGCTGCTTCTTGTTCAGGCAATGTTATTTTTACGCTGAGAATTTTTTCCTTCTCGCCTCGGTTCAGAGCAAGCACTCGATGTGAAGCTATCATCCGGACTGGCTCCTTATAATCATAATAAGACTCATAAACCGATTCACCTGCACCTTTGACTGCAACTGATTCGATCAGACCATTTCTCAGTATTTCCTGTCACAATCTCCTCCGGACCCAGGCATCATCTGCGGTTCTTTCTGCCAGTATGTCCTGCGCCCCGGCAATAGCCTGCTCAACTGTGTCTAATTCAGCAGCCTCGGGCAAAGACAGTAAACCGTTGGCTAATTTCTGCAAGCCCTGGAGATCACCTCTCTGCTCAATCAAATAATCAGCGAGCGGCGTCAGACCTCGCGCGGCAGCGATACTGGCTCTGGTCTTGCGTTTAGGCCGAAATGGCCGATAGATATCTTCAAGTTCAGTCATAGTGGAAGCCACTTCGATTTGCCTCTGAAGCTCTGGTGTGATCTGTTCTTGTTCTTCCAGAAGTCTGAGGATATCGCTTCTTCTCTGTTCAAGGGCTTGCAGCTGAGTATAACGGTCTGCCAATTTGCGCAGAGTCTGATCATCCAGATTGCCTGTAACTTCCTTGCGGTATCTCGCTATAAATGGGATAGTATTACCATCATCAATAAGCGCAAGCGTCTGTGTAATCTGCTGTGCACCAAGTGAAAATTGTTCTTGCAGCTGTCTGCTAATGTCCATATAATCATCTCCTGCAGGCCGTTTCGGAGCATAAACCGATCTCGGCTCGTTTTAGTCACACTATGATAACATATTCGCATTATGATAGAATAGAAAAAACCTTTGGAGGCATTCTGCTATGGCTCGATACTGTTTTTACTGCGGTCGCGCACTGTCACCCGGCGAAAAATGCACATGCCGAGAAGATTCCAGGAAGAAAACTGATACTGCAGACGGCAGCGATCAGCAGGCAAGCCATGCCAAAACAACTGAAGCCTTCAACAAAAAGGATTCGGCCACCGGCAGTCAAGCACACAATAGAGCTGGCTCATCATGGGCAGATAAACTAAATCAGCAGAGAGAAAAAAATAGAACAGCCAGGGCAAAAGCCGCAGCTGGCGTCAAGCCAAGATCTAAACCGATTTTCCGTAAGCCCGATAAAATGGCATTATTTGCCTCATTACAACAATTTATTCGATTCTTTACAAAACCAGCTGACACGGTCAGACAGGCAGTTCAATTCGCTGACCGGCGAAAAGCTGTTATCCTGCTCTCAGTCGAAGGTTTGACTGGAGGCATCCTGATGACAGCACTTGCTGCCAAAGATGAAATCAGCGGCCTTTTCCAGCTGACAATAATACAGACTGGCTCAAGATCAGCCATTCTAAATGGTTTGTTTCTCTTCATGCAGGGAGTTTCACTAGTTCTAAGTTTGCATTTGATCCTTGCTGCCCTTCTCTATTTCTTATTGAAAATATTTGTCAGACAGCCTGTAGATTTTACCAGGCTGATCTCGTCGATCTCGCCAATATCATTCTACAGCGCTATGTTCCTGCTGATGTCGTCGATGGCAATGCGTGGTTCTATGTTCTATGCGGTTATGCTGCTCGTAGCTTGTTTTGGTATGACAATGATGATGATGTTTATAACTTTGCGTCAGCTCTGCCAGATCGAAGAAAATAGAGCAGCAGGGCTCACGGCCCTGCTGATGACTGCCTATGCGGCAGTTATTTCTCTTATGATAAGCCAGATCGCTCCGGTTTTGAAAACTCTATTTGATATGCAGCTCGCTCTCTAAACCAAATGCTGATAAACAGAATTTATTCAAGCTTGGCAAAATATGGTTTGGCGAAATCGACATTTATATTCTGCCAGCCCCTGTTTTCAGGCAGGAGCGGAGTAACCAATAAATCAATTCGATAGTATAGCTCAGCTGCCACTGGCAGCTGATACCATTTTTCATCTTCTCCCTGTGCCAGAAATAGTAGTCTTTCTTCCTCTGCTGAGAGGAAAAATAACTGTTCGATCCGGATTTCTTCTTTTTGCCAGGCCAATACAGCCAGCTTGACTATTTCCATGATCCTGTCATCGAGAGCATATTCTGATAGATGTATTTTTTCAATCATTTCATTGCTGTTCAGCGTAAGCCTGTATCGATAATTTTCATCGACTGGCAACTGGTTTAGCAACACAGGCAGCTTATTGCCTGCTTCCGAAGCCTGTAGCTGCGGGTCACACCAGATCAGAAGTTTTTTATCATCGTCCCTGTAGAGCAGAGGCTGAGACAGCAGATGTGACCGCCCGCAATTTCGGCATTCGAAAACCTGAAGTGTTTTCCTCAGCAGTCTATCTTTGAGATCAGGGTCAGTGACCGCATCGATCTGGTCCCAAATAACGATTTCCTCCTCATTCAGGCAATGCGGACAACTGACATATTCTCTGTGAAAACTGGTCATGCTTTATCTTCCTCTTCCTGTACTTGATTCTCGTCTGCTGATTGCGATTCTGTTTCAGGCATCTTGTCATCGTTCTTGCTGTCATTTTGCTGACCACCTCTGCGAATAACGATCTTTTCTTCCTCAACATCGACAACCGCCAGATCACCTGCTTGCACAGTCTCGTCAAGCAGAGCTTCGGAGAACTGATCCTCGACCAATGACTGTATAACTCTGCGAAGCGGCCTGGCACCATAAGTGGGATCATAACCACGCTCGGCCAGCCAGGCTTTTGCCTGTTCTGTAACTTCAACATTGAGACCGATATCATTTATGCGCTTATAGAGATTACGCAGCATAATATCAACAATTTTCAGCATAGCTGCTTTATCTAGCATTCTGAAGAAAATGATCTCGTCTACCCTGTTGATAAATTCTGGATTGAAGGCTTTTTTCAGCTCATCCATGACAAGCTTTTTCGCCTCGCCGTAAGTTTTGCCGCCATACAACATCGGATCTTTTTCGCCATCTGCATTGACATCAGTCAAACCAAAACCAATTTTACGTCCAGCTGATGATGTCAATAAACGTGCGCCGATATTTGAAGTCATTATTATAACAGTATTTCTGAAGCTGACAACTCTGCCTTGACTGTCTGTAAGGCGGCCATCCTCCATGATCTGCAGCAGCGTGTTGAAAACATCCGGATGTGCTTTTTCGATCTCATCGAACAGTACTACCGAATAGGGTTTGCGACGTACTTTTTCTGTCAGCTGGCCACCTTCTTCATAACCGACATAGCCAGGGGGTGAACCAATCAGCTTGGTGACATCGAATTTTTCCATGTACTCGGACATATCTATTCTGATCATTGAGTTTTCAGAGCCGAACAAGACATCGGCCAAAGCTCTGGCGAGCTCTGTTTTACCTACACCAGTCGTTCCGAGGAAAATGAATGAGCCGGTTGGACGTTTTGGGTCTTTTAGACCAAGACGACCGCGCCTGATTGCCTTTGCGATTGCTGTCACAGCCTCATCCTGTCCAATAACGCGCTTCTTGAGATCATCTTCAAGATTTCTTAGCTTCTCAGTATCATTCTCTGTTAACTTACGAACAGGTATACCGGTCCAGCTAGCAACAATATCAGCAATCATATTCTCATCCAGCACCAGTTGATACTCATTGGAGCTGCTTTGCCAATCATGTTTCTGATTCTCAAGCTTCTCTGTCAGTTCTGTTTCTTCCTGTCGGAGACGGGCAGCTTCCTCGAAATCTTCGCGTTCCGCAGCTTCCTTTTTGTTCTGTATGAGCTCTTCCAGTTCCTTCTCAAGCACTTTTATTTCTTCAGGTTCACTGCCGGCATTGTACATTCTCAGTTTAGACGCGGATTCATCGACAAGGTCAATTGCCTTGTCAGGCAGAAACCTGTCAGGGATATATCTGACAGACAGCTGAACGGCTGCCTCTAATGCTTCATCTGTTATCTTAACGCGATGATGCTTCTCATATTTATCTCTAAGACCTTTCATAATGAGGATTGCTTCTTCAGCTGTTGGTTCGCCGACTGTTACAGGCTGGAAACGCCTTTCGAGCGCAGAGTCCTTCTCAACATGCTTTCTGTATTCTTCCAGCGTTGTTGCTCCAATCAGCTGAATCTCACCCCTTGCCAGAAGCGGTTTGAGAATATTGGCGGCATCGATAGCGCCCTCGGCATTGCCTGCACCGATTATTGTATGCAGCTCATCAATGAAAAGCACGACATTGCCTGCAGCCTTGACCTCATCAAGAGCTTTTTTCAGCCGTTCTTCGAATTCACCTCTATATTTCGCACCGGCCAGCATGCTGGTCATGTCAAGAGCAACCAGTCTCTTATCCTTGAGCAGATCTGGCATATTCCCTTCAACCATGCGCTGAGCCAGACCTTCTGCTATCGCAGTTTTGCCGACACCTGGCTCCCCTATCAGGACCGGGTTGTTTTTTGTCCGGCGGCATAGTATCTGCATCACACGGCTGATTTCCTCATCACGGCCGATTATAGGATCAAATCTACCTTCGGCAGCAACTGCCGTCAGATCACGTCCATACTTATCAAGTACTGGTGTCTTCTTACTGCCCTTTGCGTCCTTGCCAGCAGCAGGTCCACCAGACATCTCATTCAAATTCTGATTGATCTCATCAATTTCCGGATCATCGCTCATATCTGCTGAGGAGCTATCTGAACTGGCTGTTGCTCCGAGATGTTCTGCAATTTCTGAGTATAGCTTACGCATATCAACTTGCGCGGCCTTCATAACCCTTACAGCCACACTCTCGCCCTCACGAATGATCCCGAGGACCAAATGCTCAGGTTCAAGAACACTCTGCTTCCTTGACTGCGCTTCAAAAGCAGCCAGTTCGACCACCCGACGTGTTCTGGGTGTAAACATCGACATGATTTTATCAGCTTGCAGTTGTTCTTCTAGTTCGCCAACATCACGGGCTTGCTGCCCTGTAAGCTGTACCATAGCAGTCTGAACATGCTCTGGCCTGAGGCCTGCTTGTTTAAGTGCCTCATAGGCCGCTCCACTCTCCTCGGCCAGTATTCCGCTCATTAGATGTTCTGTGCCAATATAATTGGTTTGAAAAGCCTTGGCGGTCTGCCATGCGACTGCCATGACGGCTCCTGTTCTATCAGAGAATCTTATCATCATTTTTATTCCTCCCTTATAATGTCTGCCGTATCATTTCCGCTCTGCTGACATCTCTTTCTTCAGCGGACATCGGCCTGCCATTCATTTTCTGTATACCTGCCGGCCCAAGATGGGCATATAGTCTGTTAATATCCGAAGCGTTCACTCCGTGGATCAGTCCAAGAGCAATGCCAAGCCTTATATCAGAAAGCAAAGACATAGCCTCTTCGGCTGAAATAACTCTTGAGTGCTTAAGCACCCCATATGAGCGCATAATCTTATCTTCGATTGCTAAGCCCCTGTGTTTGTATAATTCTCGTCTCAGCTGTCGCTCCTGTTCAGTTAACTGCTGCACGATCCTCTTAAGATCGCTTATAAGATCTTCCTCCGAAAAACCAAGTGTCAATTGATTTGATATCTGGTAGAGATGACCTTGACTCTTGCTGCCTTCACCAAAATATCCTCTTACGGCAAAACCAAGCTTGCTCAAACTCTCAACAATATTTTTTAATCCGCCAGCCATACTCATTCCTGGGAGATGAGCCATCACTGATGCGCGCATGCCGGTCCCGGTATTGGTTGGACAAGCGGTGAGAAATCCATATTTGTCGCTATAAGCCAGCGCAAGTTTGTTCTCCATGATCAGCGAGATCTCAGCCGCAGATTGATAGGCGTTTTCCAGAGCCAGGCCTGCGCTCATTGATTGTATGCGGATATGATCCTCTTCATTTATCATGATTGAGAGAGCTTCATCTCTACTGATGATCAGCCGGTGCCCGGACCCTCCTTTTGCCAATTGATCCGAGATCAAGTGTTTTTCAGCCAGTGACATTCTGTCTTCATCAGACAAGCTGTCCAGATCCAGAGCCAGGTATTGTTTACGCATTAGCTGATTATCCCCGAAAAAGGCTGACTCTATTTCTTCTCCGGCCTGTTTTGCCTGATTTGCATCCATCTTGTGAGGAAAAGGATACGTGGTCAGATTTCTTGCGAGCCTGACCCTGCTGCTGATAATAACATCACTGTCAGGTCCCTGGTCGATATACCAAGTCATGTATCCTCACCTTCCTT
>JAAYFZ010000406.1 GCA_012727965.1 Clostridiaceae bacterium | reverse complement strand
GTGCTGAGGGTGTAGATAATAATGGCGCTGTTCTGGACCTGTTCGTCGACCGAAATCTCAGTTATACTGAGACAGAACATGAGCAGCTGCCCGGAGTTATCAAGCTGACGGTCGCCGGTTTCAGGAGCCGCAGCGGAGATTGTTTGTATTCATATGAACGGCCGCTGCTTGAGCGTCAGATGATCGATCTGGTCCCTTACTATACCTGGTCAAATAGAGGGGCGACACAGATGCGGGTCTGGCTGCCGGAAGCTTAGGTCAATAAATATGAAATTCTAATGTTTCTTTAATGATTGTTGAATTGGCCTCAAAGCTTGAGTTGCTACAATTTGACCATATTAAAAAACAGGAGGTTTTGGATATGGTTACTATTGAACAGGTTACGAAGCTTAGGGAATATGCAGATATTTCATTTGAGGAGGCCAAGGCGGCTCTCGAGGAGACGGACGGCGATATACTTGAGGCGATCGTCAATCTCGAGAAAAAAGGAAAAATCAACGCACCACGGGGCGGTGGCAATTACAGTACCGCTTCGGAAGGTGACAAGGCACAACAGGAAAATGCTGGTACTGGCGGAGCTCCGCAACCGGAGAAGGACAGTGCTTCCTTCGGCGAACTGGTCGGCAGATTCTTCAGATGGTGTGGACGTGTCCTGCATAAGGGAAATATCAACAGCCTTGAGGTCATCAGGAATAATGAGAAGCTGATGACGATACCGGTCACCGTACTGGTACTGCTGCTGCTCTTCATCTTCTGGATCACAATTCCCTTGATGATCGTCGGTCTGTTCTTCGGCTATAGCTATCGTTTCGCCGGACCTGACCTCGGTCGTGACAAGGTAAACAAAGCGATGGAATCAGTCTCGGAAGCAGCTGAGAATTTCAAAAAAGAAGTAAAAGGTGACAAGTCTGATGGAACGCATTCTGATAATTGAGGACGAAGAAAAAATAGCCCGTTTCGTGGAGCTTGAGCTTCAGTATGAGGGCTACGAAGTTGAAAAAGCGTTCAACGGCAGGGATGGGCTGGAGCTTGCTTCGACCCGTCCCTTCGACCTCGTTTTGCTCGATATTTTATTGCCACAGCTAAACGGGATCGAGGTTTTGCGCCGGCTGCGGCGTGTGTCAGAGGTGCCGGTAATTATGCTGACAGCCCGTGATGCGGTCGTCGACAAAGTGGCTGGTCTTGATGGCGGAGCTGATGACTATATAACCAAGCCTTTTGCCATTGAGGAATTATTAGCCAGGATCAGAGCAGCCCTGAGAAACAAGTCGGCAAAAGCAGGAAATCGGCAGTCGGCAGCTTTATCTGCCGGGCTCCTGACACTTGATCCTGATACAAGAGAGGTCCAGGTCGGAAAAGAACAGATTGAATTGACCAAACGTGAGTTCGATCTGCTTCATTATCTGCTGACCAATAAAAATATAGTAGTCAGCCGGGATACGATACTCCAGGAAATCTGGGGCTATGATTTCTCCGGTGGCACAAATGCCGTCGATGTCTATGTCAGCTATCTTCGTTCCAAGCTCGAAGAGCCATATGATATCAAGCTGATCCATACGGTCCGCGGCGTGGGGTATATGATAAAAGATGAACAACAATGATCAGGAAAATCGCAAGGGTAATATGAATAACTCCGATGAGAAACCGGCAAAAGACGGCGGCACTGCTGCCGACAGGAATTCTGCTGCCAGGAAATCATCGTCTTCGATCGCTGTTAAACTGAATATGCGTATGACCGGCAGATTGTTTGCTGTTATAAGTTCGATCAATCTACTGCTCATCATATTCAGCTTGATATTTATTGGCTGGACCGCTGAGAAAACAGTAAGCAGAGCTGCTGCCGGCCTGTCTGAACAGCCGGTGGGAACCGGTTTCTTCCAGTATGAAATTGATAAGCTGGCTATTGCCAAAACTGATGTGCCGCTTGAGGGACATGAGCTGCATGATAGTTTCGTGAAGCAGCTCAGCCGCCGTGGTGCTGAGGGCTCAAGAATCCTGGGGCTGCTGCCGGCGGACGCTGATACTCTATCGGTCGGCCAGAGAGTCTGGGCGCTTAAGTATTCGCTGATGACCGATATTCAAGGTGCGAGTTATCGGCTGGTTTACAGTGTCGGTAGTGATCTGCGCGGCTTGGTAATTATTTTCCTGGTTCTGTTTGGCTTTGAGCTGATTATTCTGGTATCTGAATCGCTTAAGAGCGGCAGAATCATCAGGAAAACTCTTCGCCCGATCTATGAGCTGGCTGAATCTGCCAGAACTCTAAATGAAGAGGTGGCAGCACTGGGCGCAATATCAGAAGAGAGGCAGCTGGAGGCTTTGGCCGGTGTGCTTAGCGATATTGATGCTAATAAGCTGGATCGGCAGATCGCCGTTGATAGTACGCAGGAAGAGCTAAAGGGTCTGGCATCTGCCATCAACGCTATGCTCAGGCGGATCAATGCTTCTTATCAGTCGCAGGTGCAATTCGTCTCGGATGCTTCGCATGAACTGCGGACGCCGATCTCGGTAATTCAGGGCTATGTCAGCCTTCTCGATCGCTGGGGCAAAAATGATGAGAAAACTATGCAGGAATCGATCGATGCGATCAAAGCCGAAACACAGAATATGAAAGAACTGGTCGAACAGCTGTTATTTCTGGCGCGTGGTGACAATGAGACGATTCAGCTGCATCGCGAGAGCTTCGAAGCCTGCGAGATGATAGAGGAGATAGTGCGTGAGGCTCAGATGATCGATTCGACTCATAGCTTCGAGCTCGATCTCAAGC
>JAAYFZ010000040.1 GCA_012727965.1 Clostridiaceae bacterium | reverse complement strand
TACCTTGCAAGCGTTGAAGGCGAATCAGATCATCCACTGGCAAAAGCCATCGTCGAGCATATAGGCAGTACAGAATTTTACCCAGTCGAAAATACAGACGTGGTAAAAGGCGGTGGTATCGTTGCTCAGGTCAAAGGTCACAGAGTCGCGGTCGGAAATGCCGCGCTCATGGATCAGGAAAATGTCCATATATCCAAGGAAGTGACTGCGGATATTGAGAGTTTCGAGCAGAAGGGCAACTCACTGGTTCTGGTGTCGATCGACAGCGAGCTAAAAGCACTGCTTGGTATCCGCGATCAGATCCGTCCTGGTGTGAAAAATGACCTTAAGAAGTTAAAGAAGCTTGGCGTTAAGAATCTGGTCGTTCTCTCAGGCGACAATCAGGGAACAGTTGATCTGGTAGCTCAGGATCTGGGACTGACAGAAGCTCATGGACATATGCTGCCGGAGGATAAATCGGCCTTCATCGAAGAGCTGATCGTAAAAGGTAAGATCGTTGCTTTTGTCGGTGATGGCGTGAACGATAGTCCATCACTGGCGCTGGCCCAGATCGGCATAGCGATGGGTAGCGGCACAGATGTCGCGATCGAAACTTCAGATGTTGTGCTGATGAATTCTGACTTCAGCCGTCTGCCGCATGCTCTGGGACTGGCAAAAGCTACAGCAAGAAATATGCGTCAGAATATAATAATAGCTGTAGGTGTAGTTTTAGTACTGCTGTTCAGTTTGTTTTTCAGTGAATGGATGAACATGTCGATCGGCATGCTCGTACATGAAGCTAGTATATTGGTCGTAATATTAAATGGGATGAGGCTGCTGCGCTATAAGCTCAGGCCATCAAGAGAGGAGAAATAACTATGCATAAAGCAACTATTCAACTGGAGGCATTGATTTGCCCATCATGTGTTCAGAAAATTGAAAAAGCAACAAAAGGACTCAGTGGAGTCGATCAGGACAGCGTCAAGGTTATGTTCAACTCAAGCAAGGTCAAGTTTGACTTCGATGCCGATAAGATTTCGCTTGAAGATGTCGAAAAAGCGATAACTGCTCTGGGATTTGAAGTTATCAAGTCACAGGCGAAGGCGAAATAAATATTTCTCCTCAATATAGCCATGTGTTCTGATGTAATCAATAATGACCTGCAAGCCATCCTCATTCGGATGAAGACCATCTTTTAGCATCAGTTCATCCTTGGCGTTGCCTTCATCAGTCAATAGAACTGAAATTGTGTCCAGGTATGCACAATCATTTTCCTCTGCGATTTTCAGTATCCAGCTATTAGCTCTGGTTATTGTCGCATTGGTTATATTGCCGTAGTACCTATAGCGATGTGTTATTGGATATATCGACTGAAGAATCATGATCGTATCCGGGCTGATCTCCTGAATATCTGTGACGAGATCAGTATATTCACTTACGAAGTAGGCCTCATCCATGAAGGATATGCCATTGATACCAAGGGCGATTATGAGAATATCCGGCTTATGCTGTTCGACTACATCCCGGATGGGTTTCTGTTTGTTATCGAAGGGATCCAATATATGGTACGTGCTTTGATATGCCAGAGTCATTGTTCCTTCAGGACCGGTCCAGATCTGGGTGGTATCTTTGCCGTTTTTTAAGAAGCCTTTTGGACCCAACCAGTAGGTTGGTGAGTCGCAGATAAAGGTGAGTCTTCCAATATAATCTTCACCCATGTCTTCGCTTGGTGGCAGTATGACTGGTGAATCATAGTTTACAGGCGTTAAATCTTCGTTTGCCTCATAGATATATGCCGCTGATCTATCTACCTCGGGTGCAGGTGTTGGCGGCGATCCGGAGTTGGTGTAGGTGTGGGGACAGGTGTCGGTGTAGGAATTGGTGTAGGTGTTGGAGCGAGAGTGGTTGTGGTCGATAGATTATCTGCATTTGCCTCAGTGTTTTTGCTCATGCTGTTAGCGCAAGATGTTGTAAGCATAGCAAGACAAATGATAATTGAAAAAATCATCAATAATCTTTTCATAAACAAGCTTCCCCTTATTACTATAATTAAATCCTTCTATAAGACCGAGTCGATAAATAGTAGCGTACTCTGCTGCCGATGGGCAGCTGAATATGGTCTGCTGGATTTTCCAGGTTGAATATCTCTTTTGAACCATCATCGAACTGGACCTCAGTGGAATACAGTGTAAACTTGATATTCCGTTTGGCTGTTCTACCCGTTATGGTTGGCGGACTGTTTATATCCTTCTCAGAACGAATTCGCTCTTCGGAAAAATGTCTTATAACAGTTCCGTCCTTAGCCTTGCCTCTTTCCCATCGAATGATCGTAAAGAACCAGATAACCGCAATAAGTATAGCTGCACCTATCATCGCATACTTAAACGGTATCGCATCCTCACCAAGTGAGAGAATGGTTGCAATAAAAATCAGGAAAATTGAGAAAACTATGGCGGCTGTAGCCAATCCTCGATTGCGCTTGGCAACAAGCTTCTTGTCTGTCGGCTCAGTGAAACCGAATATTTTACCGCATTTAGGGCATGCTCTTGCCCAGCGAGGTAAGGGAGTATTACAATCACCACAATCTTCCTCAACGAAATACACATCTCTTGGCGGTTGTGTGTCTGTACCGCAATTGTTGCAGTATTTTGAATTACCAACTTCAGCACCACAGTTATAACAATACATTTTCCTAACCTCCGGACTACTATTGATAAGACAAACTGGCAGCTGTCTTATTATCTTAATTATAACATTTCATGACAAAATATGACTAGGTTGCTTGCCTGTTCTTTTACCAATAATATTGAGTTGTAGTTAATCATTTTCAAACGGATAATTATAGTTGTTGTTTTACTTCCATTTAGTATTATCATACTAATAGTAGTTATTCGCCGAAGCAGGAGGAAATAAGGACGGAATGCAATTATGAAATCAGAAAAGATCAAATTGTATGAGGGCAGAGATGATGTGACTCTGACGACTTATTTGCTTGATGATTCGCCGAGAGCAGGCAAGGATGGCAAGAGAGGCGCTGTTCTGGTCTGCCCCGGAGGTGCATATCTGTTTTGCTCTGACCGTGAAGGCGAACCGGTCGCGATGGCTTTTGCCAATATGGGTTATCAGGTGTTTGTGCTGAGGTATTCCGTATTCTTCGCTGGCAAGCCGACAGAACTGGTGCCAGGACGAGAGTATCCGGTTAATCCCGACAGTGTATTTCCCGCGCCGATGAGAGATATAGGTCGTGCCATGCTGATGATCAAGGAACATGCGGATGAATGGGCTGTCGATGCAGACAAGGTTGCGATCTGCGGATTTTCTGCAGGCGGCCACAATTGTGCGATGTACTCAGTCTACTGGAATCATCCGATAATGACAGACTATTTCGGTGTTGCTGCTGAGCAGCTGCGTCCTGCAGCTGCGATCCTCGGCTATCCGCTGACTGATTATGTCGCGATGAAAGCGAATGTGCAGGCAGACCCGGAGGCGGGCGGTTTGTTTGGCCTGGCTAATACTGCTTTTCTCGGTACGGCTGAGCCTGATGATGAGCTCCTGGCTCAAGCCAGTCCTGCCAGGCTGGTCGGTCAACAGACGCCGCCGACTTTTATCTGGTCGACGGCAGCTGATGCTCTTGTGCCGATCGAACAGAGCACTCTCTACGCCAATGCTCTGGCGGCAAACAAGATTCCCTTCGAGATTCATGTTTTTGAGGATGGTCCGCATGGTCTAAGTACTGCGACTCAATCGTCTGCTGAGGATAGACAGCAACTGGATCAGGATGCCAGGAAGTGGCTGCCGCTATGTGATGCCTGGCTCTATAAGCGTTTCGCGTTCGAATATGATAGTTGACCGGGATAATGAATCGGATGTATTCCTAACTGGCGGTAATATGAATACGCCAGTTTTGCGCGGTGGTTTGTTCTCCAGGCAGCAGACTATGGGATATAGCTTACACCGTTTATCGCTTCGTTCCCGTGCAGCCACCAGAAAATGAGGGTTTGTATGGGGAGAGCTCGCCTTTTGCCAGAGTGGAAATAATTAAGCGACTGGAGTTGTTTTTGGTTGCATACAGTGGGCATAACAGAGCTCTGCTATATGACGTGAGTGACGTGCTTCAAGTCGTTGCTAGACGTTTAAGTGCTCTTGCCAGCTGGTCAGAGGCTTATAGCATTGAGTCGAATAATGATGATTTGGCTAGAAATGCGCAAATGTATAAGCTGCATGCAG
>JAAYFZ010000405.1 GCA_012727965.1 Clostridiaceae bacterium | reverse complement strand
TTCAGATGTGACTCTTGAAGACTTGAACCGCACCGCGCGTTCCCTGATGACATACTGGTCGAATGATGGTGCGGGCGCACAGCTTAGTCTGGCCAATTCGATCTGGTTCGATCAGGAATTTATACCAGATACATCATTCCTGCAGACCAATGCAGATTACTATGCGGCAGAAGCAAGAAAACTTGATTTCAAAGATGCTGAAACAATCGAAATCATAAACAAGTGGGTCAGTGACGCGACAAAAGAGAAGATTACAGAAATCATCGATGAAATTGATCCGTCAGTTTTTATGTATCTGATCAACGCTGTTTATTTCAAGGCTGATTGGGAGCAGCAGTTTGAGAAAACTGATACATATGAGAGAATATTCAATTCGCCTGATGGCGAGAAGAGTGTTGATTTCATGCATCGCCTTGGCTCGATCCTCGATATTTCAGCTGATGATGCCAGCGGTGTAGCCTTGCCTTATGTAGATACAGACTATATGTTCTTCGCTCTGATACCAGATGACGCTTCTGTTACTGCGGAGAAGTGGCTGCAGACACAGCCTGAGGACATGACTTTTGCCAGTATTCATCAGCGGATAAGCTTTGCCGATGAGAGTATGATAAATCTGGCACTGCCCCGTTTCGAAGCGACATATGAGGACAGCCTTAAAGATGATTTGAGCTTACTTGGTATGGAGATTGCTTTTACTCCAGGTGGAGCAGATTTTACGAAGATGCAGGAGACCGGCGGCAAGGATATTTATATAGGCGATGTTAAGCATAAAACCTTCATTCGTGTTGATGAGAAGGGGACCGAAGCTGCGGCAGTTACCTCTGTTGAGATGAGAGTAACCAGTATGCCGTCATATGACAAGGAAATCATATTTGATCGGCCGTTTATCTACGGTATTATGCATATGCCGACTGGAGTTCCGCTGTTTACCGGTGTTATGGAAGATCCGTCGTTACCAGCAGAATAAATTAAGTAAGATGAACATCATCAGAGGCCGGTCAGACAATGACCGGCTTCTTTGGTTGATGATTGCTTGATGAGTAGACATTAGACATATTTCGTGAAAACGAAACATGTGATAGAAAATGGTGATATATTTCGATATATCGAAATATATCAAAGAATATGCGTTTATCTTTCGTTATGGCGAAAGATAGTGGATTAATTTATTGGATGTACCCAGCTGAATAAAAAATCTTGATTTTGCATTTCGGCTGTGCTAACATCAGGGAAATTAATAGACAAAACCTCTGACTGAGAAGAGTACATATTTGATCAAGCCATACAGAGAGTTGCGGGTGGTGGAATCGCGACAGGCAGTTGAATATGGAATGGGCTCACGAGGGCGGGAGGAAAGGTCAATGTACCGAGTAATACCCGACGGGAATTCTGCCCGTTATCCTGAGAATGCGTATGCTAGTACGTAAGAGAGTGGGTGCGTGATCGCATCAATTCAGGTGGTACCGCAGAAGGTTTTATAGCTTCTGTCCTGTGTAATTACAGGACGGGAGCTTTTTTGTATTCTGGCAAAAGGCGGGCAGACAGAACAGCCGGACCTATCAGAAGAACAAGCAGTAATTAAAACAAAAGCAAGCTGAACTAAAATGTTCAGAAGAAGAGGGAGGACAAATCATGTACAAGAATATTCTTCAGAAAGCAACAACCAATCAGGAGCTTAGTGAACAGGAGATTTCGCAGCTGATCAATTCGATCAACAATGAAGAGGTAAGTGA
>JAAYFZ010000404.1 GCA_012727965.1 Clostridiaceae bacterium | reverse complement strand
GTCAAAAGTCCTGGCTTTGTGAATCGTCCCATACCGACCGCTTCAGCATGTCCGTGATCGGCAGTGATAAAAACATCAAAACCAGCGGATAATAGATTTTCAATCATGTTTCGAAGTGTACCGTTTTTAAGCCATGTTTCTATATCCACTGCCATTCCGGGAGTTCCTTGAAGCTGTCTATGTATCAGGTCATCTATGAAATTCACAACAATTCCAGCTGCTTTGATTTTATCAGAGATTTCGGGTGTTTCTGTTTTTCCGAAATATATCTCATCGTCTCGGAGCCCGTTCTCTATCCAATAATGTCGCCACTGTTTTTCTTCATCAACCAAAGAAAATGTTTTCGGATTCTGCACTGGTATTGCCCCCGAAAACAGGGACTGTCGAGCAATGCTTGTAATCGTTGGGATAAACGAAAAAACTGCATTGACGTTCAAACTCCACGGAGCATCTGCGAATGATTCTTGGATTAGTTGCCAGTCCACAAAACTCATACCATCAATAACAATGACTGCTGGTTTTTGGCCATTTCGGCGCACAAAGTCCAAGACGTGATGAAGCATTACAGGCTGGCTAATATCTGCTGCCGTCGCGAGAGACGAGTAACGCTCAGAATTCCAATTGCGGAAAGTTGAATCAACTGAACTGTACGTCTCTTGAATATCTTTAATCGTAAATCCTTTGTCACGTAGCAGCATAAGTTTAGACAGCAAGTCTACAACTGGCGTCCAATCACGGTATGTCTTGCAAGATGCTAATCGCATTATAAGCTCTTGTGTAGCAGCTGCAGAATAAGCATTTACTATATCCTGATTAAACATATCAACTGTTAAAAACGCTTTTGTTTGTTTTGCAGTCAAACGACGACCACTCAAATACTTCGTTGCTACAGATAAGTAATCAAAATCATTATTGCGAGAGGCACGGAGGGTAGAAGTATCGAGTCTTGAGAATACTGTGTCAAGCCCCAGCGTAACAATTGTGAACTGCTTATAAATGTCATAAGGTATTTTGATATCCAAGCTGGGCACTATGAAAATGGTGCTTTTTTTAGTCTGACGACAATCCCGCTCATAAATAAAGCGAAGCTCTTCAGAGCAGTTCACTTCAAAAACGCTATACTCATCCCAATACAGTCCGTTAGTTCCGGCTGTTCGAGAAACGAGGTTATCAGTATCGTATATGATAAGCCGTTCAACCCAAGGCAGCCCAGCTTTTTCAAAAAGCAAATCTCTCAACATGGCTTTTTCACCTTGCATATTAACATCGGCTGCAGCGAAGGACAAATATTCTTATGTCGATTGTATTCCTGCTGTAGCTCTTGCAACTGCCTTTCAAGTTTTTTTATACGCGACACGCGAATGTTTTTTATACCGATTTTGTCAGCCGCTTCTATGCGAAGTGTTAGGGCATATCGGCGCTTTTTGTATTCTTGTTCGTGCCAAGAATAATAATGATTCTTCATTTCAAGAAATGTATCTTCAGTCAGCTCAGCAGCACGGGAGAGAATAGCGCAATATGTGTCATCGTTAAGTGATTCCGAATCCAACATATTAAGTGTTATTTTATTGTGAAGCATCTCATCCCAAAGTAGCTTAGATGCGGCTGG
>JAAYFZ010000403.1 GCA_012727965.1 Clostridiaceae bacterium | reverse complement strand
TGCCGTCAGCATCTCTTGGTGCTCCCGGCACACCTGGTATGTATGAGCCTATACATGGTTCAGCACCAGATATCGCCGGTCAGGACAAAGCCAATCCGCTGGCAGCAATTTTATCTGCAGCCATGATGCTTCGATATTCTCTAAATTTGCCGGCAGAAGCAGCCATGATCGAAACTGCTGTAACCAAGGTTTTGGCAGATGGTTTCCGAACAGGCGATATTTATCAGTACAGTGAAAATGAAACAGAACAGCAGCTCGTCGGCACACGTCAGATGAGCGAACTCGTCATACAGGCCCTTGAGACCTGAGACCAAGGAAGGAGGCAGCAGGTCTATAACCTTAAGATCATAGACCTGTGAAACAATTATGAAAAGCGATGCAATCAAAAAGGGACCTGCCCGTGCGGCTCACCGTTCTCTGCTCTATGCTCTGGGCATGACTGATAGTGAAATGAAAAGACCTTTTATCGCTGTAGTCAATTCCTTCAATGAGATCGTTCCGGGGCATATACATCTTAGGACATTGACAGACGCGGTAAAAGCCGGAATCAGGCAAGCAGGCGGGATTCCCTTCGAATTCCCGGCTATTGCTATCTGTGATGGTCTGGCAATGAACCATGTCGGCATGAAGTATTCTCTAATCAGCCGGGACACAATTGCTGACAGCTGCGAAATCATGCTGACAGCACATGCCTTTGACGCTGTTGTTTTTATACCCAGCTGCGATAAGGTCGTGCCCGGTATGCTGATGGCAGCTGCCAGAATGGATCTGCCTAGTATTTTTATTGGCGGAGGACCAATGCTGCCAGGCAAATATGGCAAGGAAAATATCGGTCTGAGCAATCTTTTTGAGGCTATCGGCACACATTCTGTCGGCAAAATGAGTGATGATGAGCTACGTGCAATGGAGCTGTCTGCTTGTCCTACCTGCGGCAGCTGTTCAGGTATGTATACTGCTAATACTATGAGCTGCCTGACCGAAGCTATGGGCATGTCGCTGCCTGGTGCAGGAACCGTTCCCGCTGTATACGCTGATCGTGTTCGTTTGGCAAAAATGACAGGAGAACGCATTGTCGAGCTGCTCGACAGCGGACTGACTGCTACTCAGATCATGACTGAAAAATCTATACGCAATGCTCTTCATGTTGATATGGCGCTGGGCGGATCTACAAATACCGTTCTTCATCTGTTGGCAATAGCTAGAGAATGCGGATATGAACTGACCCTTGAGGAGATCAATAAAATAAGCTGTAAGACACCTCAGCTCTGCAAGCTAAGTCCGGCAGGACCAGCATTTATAACTGATTTGAATGAGTCCGGAGGTATTTCTGCTGTAATGGCAGAACTGGCAAAAGCCGAGCTTATTACAACTGACTGTCCAACCGTTAATGGTTTTGTGGCAGATAGAATTGCGAAGAACAAAGGCGCTGACAATATTGTTATCCGCTCAGTGGAAGAGCCTTTTGCAGAAGATGGCGGGCTGGCAGTTCTCTTCGGTAATCTCGCGCCAAATGGCTGTATTGTAAAAAAAGGTGCAGTGTTGCCCGAAATGATGAAACATGAAGGCCCTGCACGTGTCTTCAATAGTGAGGAAGAAGCCAGTGAGGCTATATTTGCCGGTAAAATAAAAGCTGGAGATGTAGTGATAATTCGATTCGAAGGACCACAGGGAGGTCCAGGTATGAGAGAAATGCTTTCTCCAACCGCATCGATTGCCGGTATGGGCCTGGATAACTCAGTGGCACTGATTACAGATGGACGCTTTTCAGGCGCAACCAGAGGTGCATCTATCGGTCATGTATGTCCAGAAGCCGCCGCCGGAGGACTTCTGGCTCGTGTACAGGAAAATGATATCGTTCGCATAGATATTTCAGAGAGGCATATCGAGCTGGTAGTGAGTGAAGAAGAATTGTCTAAACGAGAGCCGGTACCTGCGCCCGATAGAAATCTGCGCGGTGTCCTGAGCCGTTATCAGAAAAATGTTGATATCAGCAGCCGCGGGGCTCGTGTTATCGATTGATAATGATCGAGATGCGCATGAAGCGACTCAAACAATAACCTAGGAGGAACAACTGTGAACGGAGCAGAACTGATAGTAGATTTTTTGAAGCGAAAAGGCGTAAATCATGCCTTCGGCTACCCCGGAGGGCCTATCATCGTATTATATGATGCAATTTACAAAGCAAAATTCCCACATATACTGACTAGACATGAACAGGGGGCAGCACATGCTGCCGAGGGTTTTGCCAAGGCTACCGGTATTCCAGGTGTTGTCATCGCAACGTCTGGCCCAGGCGCGACAAATCTTGTCACGGGACTTGCCGATGCTATGCTGGATTCAGTTCCAATGCTGGCCATAACCGGAGCAGTAGCTAGAAAAGCTACTGGTACTGATGCTTTTCAGGAGGCTGACATAACGGGTATTACTCAGCCTATCACCAAGTATAATTATCTGGTAATGAATCCAGATGAACTTGTGCCGATTCTTGAAGAAGCCTGGGATCTTGCAACACAGGGAAGACCAGGTCCTGTACTTGTCAATGTACCGAAGGACATCATGGCGATGGAGATCAATACAGATAGCTCAGGTCAGGCACTGGCGACTTCAACATATGTCCGCCATAGACCAGCCAGCATACGCACTGCTTCTATGGCTGACCAGGTATATGCAGCGATAAATAATTCCAAAAAACCGATGATTTTGGCTGGAGGCGGCTGTATTATTTCAAAAGGCGCTACTGAAGATTTAAAGCGCTTTGCTGAATGCACAGGTATACCTGTAGCAACAACGCTTATGGGAAAAGGCGCGATGAAAGAAGATCATCCGCTCTATTTGGGCAATCTTGGTATGCATGGCACACCACAGGCAAATAAAGCTCTAGGTACTTGTGACTTGCTGCTTGCTGTTGGTACAAGGTTTAGTGATAGAATAATCGGTGATCCAGAAATCTATAGCCAGGACACTACAAGATTTGTCGTGCATGTAGATGTAGACGCTGCTGAAATCGGCAAAAATGTCAAGGCAGGAATACAAATCGAGGATGACGCAGCAGACTTTTTCGAAACTATGCTGGCATCACTTCCAGATGCAAAAACCTGTGGAAAACTGAGCGATAACTGGAAACCATGGCTTGATCAACTCATGAAAATAAAAGGCCGATATGAAGAGCTGAAGAAGCCAATGTATGAACCGACGACACCGCTGCAGCCGCAATATGTCATCCATGAAGCAGCAAAGGGGTTAAAAGGTCAAGATCCTATCCTTGTGACAGATGTTGGTCAGCATCAGATGTTTGCTTCTCAGCATTTTCCGGTTGAATCACCTCGCAGCTGGATAACATCAGGAGGCCTTGGAACAATGGGCTTCGGTATACCTGCTGCGATGGGTACTGCCACAGCTTATCCGGACAGAACGACAGTATTATTTGTCGGTGATGGCGGCTTCCAGATGACTCTGCAGGAACTTGGTGTTATCGCCAGCCATCGCATGCCGGTAAAGATATTCGTTATGGACAACAGTTGTCTAGGTATGGTGCGCCAATGGCAGGAACTGTTTTATGATGAACGTTATAGCCACACATTACTGGAGTCAAATCCCGATTTTCTTAAAATTGCCGAGGCATATGGCATGAGAGCAGGCAGAGCGGCTGATCCTGAGTCTCTGAAACGGGAGATCACTGCGGCTTATGCAACAGATGGCCCATATTTGATCCATGTTGTGCTTGATAGCTCGGTCAATGTCTATCCAATGATTCCAGCCGGCAAACTGCCCAATGATATAATCATGCCTGGTCTCGAAGATCAAGACTAAATTCTGTCATATGCTTCCGATATTTGTGAGGCAGGTTTGATCGCTGCAGATTGCGGTTTTCTCTCTCAGGTATGGATAGGTGCTTGAGGTAATCCTGCCAGATCTTGTCCATCTGATCATATCCCGGAAGAGCAACTGACAAAGCCAGAGGGTCGTTACTGCTCTCAAGTTTTACGAAATATGTTTTGCCGTCTGCCGCCTCATGGCAGACGGCATTATTTCGTTTGAGATCCCTAATAATAAAATTCTGATCTCTGAAGCGATCGGCAAAATGATCAGCAATCAGCGGCAGAACGTTGCAGTCACTATCAATATCAGCAAAATAGAGATCAACCCCAATATTGCTGGTTTTTCGGAAGCGAAGTATACCTTTGTATGAATGAGACATCCGCAGGCAGCGTCTGGCAGCCGTTGTGATTGCTCTGGCTTCCGGAAGATCCTCGCAGCTGGAGGGGTCAAGTTTTAATCTGACCGCGAGCTTGATATACTCCAAAACAGCCAGCTCAATTCCTGGAGTCTCAGCAAGGAAGGCACAGCGCAGTTCGAAAATCACATCAGCTGCTGCCTTGTCGCCAATAATACGCGATAAATAGCGAAAATGCTTATCTGTAATATCATCCTCTGTACTCAGCATATGACAATCCATTAGGAGGGGACAGTCACTTCCCCTGATTACCGCATCTGGAACCTGATTATTACGAAGGCTCCAGGCTGCAGCTGTCAAAATGCCTTCGAAGCTGTCTTCAATTCGCAGTATCATGGTATTGTAGTTCCTCCAGGCTTATCTGTCTGACGTCTTGCCTCTTTCTTCCCGCTTTGTCTGACAATAGGAAGCGCAGTTTGGATGCTTCAGGATAAAAAGGCGCGACATATTTACCCTGACAGGTGATGAACCATGATGCTCTCTTGAGAACTATCCCGATGCCAGACAGGTTTTCTGGCCTGAGGCTGTGACTCCTTCTAGCCGCCATGATCCTACGAGCACTTATTGTTCCGATCCCTGGTACCCTGAGCAAGGTCTGATAGTCTGCCCTGTTTATATCAACAGGGAAAAAATCAAGATGCTGCAGAGCCCATGCGCATTTAGGGTCAAGTTCTAAATCAAGTTCAGGATTAGCATCAGAGACTAATTCGTCTGATTTGAATTTGTAGAATCGCAGAAGCCAGTCAGCCTGATACAGACGATGCTCACGCAGTAGAGGCGGAGCAGACCAAATCGATGGAAGCAGAGGATTGCTGTTGATGGGAATATAGGCTGAGTAATAAACTCGCTTAAGCTGATAATCATCATAGAGCTTCTGTGACATTCTTAGTATTTGTTTATCGTTCTCGCTGCTTGCTCCGATGATTATCTGAGTGCTCTGGCCAGCAGGCATAAAAACCTGCTTCTTGACCTGAGAACGAGGCATCAGCTCTTTGTATTCCTGTCTACCGTCTCTTAGCTGCAGCATTGGCTGAGCCAAAGAGTGCACACTCTTATCAGGTGCTAACAATTTAAGACCGGCTGTTGTTGCTTGTTCGACATTTATACTTACTCGATCTGCAAGCATTCCCATTCTGTGAATCAACGTAGAAGAAGCACCCGGTATCGCTTTTGCATGGATATAGCCACCGAAACCATGGTGATCTCTGAGTAATTCCAGCGTTCTTATCATTCTCTCCATGGTTTGATCCGGGCTGCGCCAGACTGCGGAACTTAGGAAGAGACCCTCAATCATATTCCTTCGATAAAAGGATATTGTCAGGTCTGCTAGTTCCTCAGGCTCGAAAATCGCCCGAACATGATCATTGGAGCGTCTGTTGATACAGTAGAGGCAGTCATACTCACAATGATTGGTCATCAGGACCTTCAGAAGTGATACACAACGGCCATCTTCGGTCCAGGAATGGCATATGCCAGATACTGCCGCCGAGCCGAAGCTGCCGGAATCTCTTCCGGTACTGCCTGAGCTGGAGCAGGATACATCATACCTGGCTGACTCTCCCAGAATATTTAGTTTATCAGAGATAAGCATAAGCTTGTCTGCCTCCAATCAGCAAAAAGTCGCAGCATGAAGTTGTTTTCAAAAGGAACAAAAGTTCTGGTTCCATATTAACGCAGCGGACAGCTCGAGTCAATAAAAATCAGACTATTCATTTATGGATTAAATAGTATAATATGAAACAGGAGACAATGCCGGTTGATTGTAGTTTGGAATCGTCCGAGCAGAATGGAGGGTATATGATAAAGGAATTTAAGAAATTTATCCTGAGGGGTAATGTTGTTGATCTTGCCGTTGCTGTCGTCATTGGTGCAGCTTTCGGTGCCATCGTAACCAGTCTTGTTAACGATATTGTAATGCCTGTGATAGGTTATATCACAGCCGGTGTCAGCTTCTCGGATCTAAAAGTAGTCCTTGAACCAGCAGTTATGGAGGCTGGAGAAGTAGTTACTCCAGAAGTCGCAATTGCCTATGGAAATCTTATCCAGACAATCATCCAGTTCCTGATTATTGGTTTGACGATCTTCTTGGTTGTTAAGGGAATTTCGACAATGAGAGCGAAGTTCGAAAAGAAAGAAGAAGAGCCGGCTGCCCCAGCCGAGAAGGCTGCAGATGTTGTGCTTCTTGAAGAAATCAGAGATCTGCTGAAAAAATAATTCTCAACATTGTTTGCTTAAGCATCAAGACTGTCCCTGTCTTCGGCCAGGGACAGTCTTTTACAATCATAAAAGTTGCTATTTTTATACCAACTGAACGACAGAAGTACTCCTGATATTGAAGTGGCACCTGAAAAGTGTTAACTTGAAATACAGAATACATTTGAAACGGAGGCTGGAGCTTTGAAGACACAATGTCTGTCGGTTCTTGTAGAAAACAGAGCCGGTGTATTGACCAGAGTTACAAATATGTTTGCCAGACGTGGATACAATATCGAGAGTCTGGCGGTTGGAGCAACTCAGAATGAAGCGATCTCCCGAATTACGGTTACTATTTTGGGAGACACAGAGCTGATTGACCAGATGACTCGTCAGCTGCATAAGCTGCCTGATATTCTCATGGTCAGGCATCTGACACCAGAAGATCATTTCAGCAGAGAGCTGGTATTTATCAAGGTCAGAGCGAATGCCGGAAACCGAGCGGAAGTAATGCAGATCGTCGATATTTTCAGAGGGCATATTACTGATGTTTCACCTGATACACTTACTGTTGAACTCAGTGGCAGTGAGGAAAAAATAACTGCACTGAAAAATATGCTTGAGCCATACAATATACTGGAGATGGTCAGAACAGGAAGTATTGCCATCGAACGTGGTATGAATACTATGAATGTTGAACTGATATAAACAGCAGGAGGAGAAAACATGAAAAAGATCTACAAGGAAAATGAATGCAGAACTAATGCGCTGGACGGCAAAACCATAGCAATTATAGGATATGGCAGCCAGGGTCATGCCCATGCGCTGAATTTACATGAGAGCGGTTTCAAGGTAATAGTCGGTCTCTATGAGGGCAGTAAATCCTGGGCAAAGGCTGAAGCAGCTGGTCTTGAGGTTGCTGATGCGGCAACGGCCAGTGCCAGAGCTGATGTCATCATGATTCTGATCAATGACGAGAAGCAGCCGGAGCTTTATGAGAAGAGCATCTTACCGAATCTAAAGGCAGGCAAGGCGATTGCTTTTGCTCATGGTTTCAATATTCATTTCGGCAGAATAGTACCACCAGCTGACGTAGATGTATTCATGGTCGCTCCCAAAGGCCCTGGTCATACTGTAAGAAGCCAGTACAAAGCCGGTAGAGGTGTTCCTGGATTATTTGCGGTCTATCAGGATGCATCGGGTAAAGCTCGTGATATTTCTCTCGATTATGGTTATGGTATCGGTGCTGCCAGAGCAGGTATGCTTGAGACCAGCTTCCGTGAGGAAACTGAAACAGATCTCTTCGGTGAACAGGCTGTTCTTTGCGGAGGTGTTTCAGAACTTATGAAGGTTGGCTTCGAGGTTTTGGTTGAAGCTGGCTATGATCCCGAAAATGCATATTATGAATGTGTTCATGAAATGAAACTGATCGTTGACATGATTGCTCAAGGTGGTTTGTCACTTATGCGCTATTCTGTAAGCGATACTGCTGAATACGGTGATTACAGTGTAGGCCGCCGTATCATCACAGATGATACCAAGCAGGAAATGAAAAAGGTTTTAAAAGAAATCCAGGAGGGCGTATTTGCCAGAAACTGGATAGTTGAAAATCAGGCCGGAAGACCTAATTTCATGTCGAGACGCAGAATTGAGTCAGAGCATCAGGTTGAACAGGTCGGACGTGAACTTAGATCCATGATGAGCTGGAATAACGAGATAGAAGTATAATATAAAAAGATTGCGGAATTAATGCAGAAGAGGCTGTATCCAAGCGGATACAGCCTCTTTTATTTCCTTCAGAGTTTTCGAGATCACTCGAACTTCTGACAATATTTTCTTATTGAGTCGGGTAGCTCTTCAATTTGAGCGCTGAGGATAATCGATACATGCAGATCATTTCTCTCGGAGAATTCCTCCAAATCTCCCAAGAAAGTTTCGAGCTGGGCTATATCCTTGCTGCCAGCTACTTTGTAAATACTGTCGATATAAACATGTGTCAGGTCGTAGTCCTTGGCACTTATACCGGCAATGAAGCTCAGAAGCTCCTGGTAACCCTCGACCGGGTATTCCATGATATCGACCAGACGGATTTTGTATTTCACCAGTCTATCAAGTCGATGTCCATACTGTATGCACACTACATTGTGTGCGTCACTCTGTGCCTGTGCATTGAGGTCGTCTACAAGACGTGCTGTTTTTCCGCTTCCTTTGCTGCCTACAAGTATTCTGACCATAAGCATCACTCCCTTTGCGTTTTATCAGATCGACGTCTGACTTTTACTCATTGTAACCTAAATGCTTATTGAAAAGAAGACCTTACATCAGTTTTATACTTCTATAAATCAACAAAATAGCAACTGTATATTCAACATAATGACGAATAAATTAAATTAAGTGACCTTATAAACGGTGTATTATGCACAATATAAATTGCTTCGAAAGCTCAACGAGAGAAGAGTTTGCGCTGATTCACAATACAGTGTCAAAAGCAATTTTCAGGCGAATCGCATCACCTCTGCTACTATTGCACTATGGTATGTGGACTGGTATAATAGCCAAGGAATGACATTTGCTTATTGACAAAGAGTGGGGGGGTTCCCCGCTCTTTGTTTGTATCATGTTCTGAAAGGGTTATTGGATGGCAGAAAGATCACAGCAGGCTCAGCGTGTTTTTGAAGCACTTGAGTCTCGAATAGCTGAAATGGGGATTGAATTGATCGACGTCGCTTTTGTCAAAGAAGGTTCGTCGAGGTTTTTGCGTATTTTCATCGACAAAGAAGGCGGAGTCGGTCTTGATGACTGCACCGATGTCAGTCATTTGGCTGATCCAATCATCGATGATGAATTAAAAATAAAAGATCATGACTATCTTGAAGTGTCATCTCCCGGTTTAGAACGTCCTCTTAAGACCGCAAGAGATTTTGAACGATACCAAGGTGAATGGATAGAGGTCAAGTTGTATAAGGCTCTGGAAGAGCGTAAAATATTTGAAGGAATATTGATGCCTTCCTCTGCAGAAACAGTTGTGATCAAGACAGACAATGGAGAAGTGCTCAGCTTCAAAACAGCTGATGCGGCTAGAATAAAACGAATGATCAGATTTGAATAGCTTAAGTAGTATTTAGACAGATACTGGAAGGAGAATGCAGGCATGAATGCTGAATTGATTGAGGCGATAAAACTTCTGGAGAAGGAACGCGGAATCGATGCCGAGATGTTATTTGAGGCAATCGAAGAATCGCTGGTTTCTGCTTATAAGAGGGAATTTGATGCCAAGACAACTGAAAATATCAGAGCGGAAGTAGACCGTGAAAATGGTGAAATGAGAGTTTTTCTCACAAAAACTGTTGTTGAAGAGGTCGAGGACAGCAATTCCGAGATGACTCTAGAAGAAGCCAAAGCTCTTTCTGAAGATTTTGAGCTTGGCGATATGATGGAGTATGAGCTAAGACCTCAGGATTTCGGCAGACTGGCTGCTCAGACAGCGAAAAATGTTATCAATCAGAAACTTTGCAGTGCTGAGAGAGAACGTATCCAGAATGAATTCAGCAATAGGATCGGCGAACTGTCAGCTGGTGTTATCCAGCGCAAAGACAGACGTGAAGTAATTGTTGATATTGGCAGGGCTGAAGCAGTTCTTCCATACAATGAACAGGTTAGAACTGACGGATACAACTTCAATCAGCGTATGAAATTCTACATTCTTAAGGTGGATGAGAAAAAGGGCAGACCGATCGTATATGTATCGAGAAGTCATCCTAATCTTGTACGCAAGCTTTTTGAACAGGAGGTTCCTGAGATTTCAACAGGTGTTGTTGAGATCATATCAGTAGCTCGTGAGGCCGGTTCAAGATCTAAAATAGCTGTTGCCTCAAGAGACGAAAATGTCGACAGTGTTGGTTCATGTGTAGGTCAACGTGGTTTGCGCGTTCAGGCAATCATGGATGAGCTCATGGGTGAAAAAATTGACATAATTGAGTGGAGCCCTGATATTGCTGATTTCATAAGCAATGCTCTCAGCCCGGCAAAAGTCGTCAGAGTTGATATAAATGAAGATGACAAGGCTGCCAGGGTGGTCGTACCTGATCATCAGCTTTCGCTGGCTATCGGCAGAGAAGGCCAGAATGCAAGACTGGCCGCAAGACTGACCGGTTGGAAGATCGATATCAAGAGTGAAGCTCAATATAGAGCAGTGCTTGAGGAAGAATTGATGTCCAGGTTCGAGCAGGCTGTTGATGAAACGGCTCCGGATGATTTTGAAGATAATGAAGAGGAGCTCGAGACGACAGAAACAGACATGGAGTAAGGCGCAGGAGTGAGAGTTTGATATGGCGAAGAAAACGCCCAGCCGCATGTGTGTATCATGCAGGGAAATGAAGCCCAAGAAGGAGCTTATCAGACTGTCAGCCAGCAAGGACGGAATCGTAAGTCTGGATCCCGGGGGCAGACTACCTGGCAGAGGAGCTTATGTGTGTCGCAACAGACAATGCATAGAGAACGCTGTCAAGGGAAGACGCCTGGATAGAGGACTGAAACAAGCCTTGGATGGTGAGACAATAGAACAGCTTCTGGCTGAAATGGAGGCACTGGATCAGGATGACAGCTGATAGATCTGCTTTCTGGCGATTGCTGGGATTAGCAACCAGAGCCAGAAAAGTGATAACAGGTTCCGATGCGGTTGAGATTGGATTAAGAAGAGAAAAAGGTTTTCTTCTGATCTTAGCTGAAGATATGGCACCTAATGGTGCTGATAAGCTGAAGAGGATAGCAGATGCAAGAAACATCACTGTGATCAGTTGTGGAACACGTGAAGATATGGGCCACTGGACCGGCAAGTTTGAGAGAGTTGCTATATTGATAGCCGATAAAGGTTTCGCCGACAGGCTTCTGGAGCTACACAAACTGCAGAAAGAAACAGATATAGAGGCAAATATATGAGATAGTAATAGCAAGATATAATTTGGAGGAATTAGGAAATATTATGGTAAAAAAAGACAATTCTGGTGAGACTCTTAATAAGAGTAAGGCAAAAGCTGAGGACAAGAAGACAAAAAGCACCTCTAGTACCAATAAGCTTAATGATGAGAAGAATGATAAGGTTGCCGCTGAAGCAACTCATGAGAATGAGGAGGCAGCAGGACCTACCATTACTATGCAAGGTGTTTCCGGCAAGAAGATTACCGGAGTTGTTAAGGTAGTCAAGGTTAATAAGGCTGCCAAAAAAGCGCCAGAAGAGCAGAAAACCGAATCCGAAGACTCCAAAGAATCTGCTGAGAAGATAGAAGAAAAGGCTGCAGAGCCTGTTGTTGAGAAGAAAAAAACTACAAAAGCGAAGGCAACAGCTGATTCTGATAAAACAACACCAGCTGCCGTAAGCGAGCCTGCAGAGACTCCAGCCAAGGCTCAACCCGTCAAGACTGCTACTGTCAAAGCTGAACAAGCCAAGACAGCCGTTGACGAACCGAAGGAAGAGCCTGCAGCTAAACCTGAAGTTGCAGAGAAGAAAGCAGATGCTCATCCTGTGAAGCCTGCTAAAAAGACAGAACCTGCTGCCAAACCGCCTATTCGTCCTCAACAGGGCAAATATCTTGAGAATCAAGGCGCTGAAAACAAAGGCAGACCACCTGTACGTCCGCAGTCGGGCAATTATGTTCGCAGTCAGCCTGGAGAGAGACTGGATCGACCTCATGGCGACCGTCCACTTAACAGTTATAGCAGTGACAGACCACAGCAAGGTCAGTACGGTTATAGACCTCAGGGTGGCGGCCAGTACAACGACAACAGACCCCAAGGCGGCGGCCAGTATAACAATAACAGACCTCAGGGCGGCGGTCAGTATAACAATAACAGACCTCAGGGCGGTGGCCAGTTTAACAATAACAGGCCTCAGGGTTCAGGACCATATAATAGCAGACCTCAGGGTCAGGGTGGCCCGCAGGGCGCAAGGCCATATGGTAATCGACCTCCTCAGGGAGGCGCCAGACCAGGCGGTTGGAATAATGCCGGCGGTGGATTCGGCGGCGGTTTCAATAAGGATAAGGACGATGATGACCAGAACAATGGCGCACGTTCACAGAGCCGCAAACCTAAGAAGACCGGACCTGCAGGCGAGTTAAGAGATGTTCTGCCACAGGCAAAAGCAACTAACTTTGCTGCGCGGGATGCCTTTGATAAGAACAATAAGAGAGATGACAAGCGCGAGCCTAAGAAGACATTCAGCAATCCTGCTGCTGTGACCAAGGATAAACATCAAACACTCAAAAAACAGGCAGCTGAGCTGTCTGGACAAGGTGTAGACGCATTAAACGATGAGAAGATTCTCGAGACGATCTACAAAGATCCTGTTAAGGGAAGAGGACGTGGCAGAGGCAATCGCCGTAATCAACAGCGTGCTTCATCTACACCTGCTGTCAAGGCTGTTCTTACTCATGTAAAACTGCCAGACAACCTGACTGTCAAGGAATTCGCTGAGGCCATTAAGAAAACCTCAGCAGAAGTTATTAAGAGACTGATGAAGATGGGCGTTATGGCCACACTTAATCAGGAAATAGATTTTGACACGGCTGAAATACTTGCTGGTGAGTTCGGTATAACCTGCGAGAAGCTGATCGAGGTTACAGAAGAAGATATTCTCTTCGACGATACTGATGATGATGAGAAGGATCTACAGCCGAGACCTCCTGTTGTAGTTGTTATGGGACATGTCGATCATGGTAAAACCTCTATTCTTGACCATATCCGTTCTGCTTCAGTTGCCAGCGGCGAAGCCGGCGGCATAACCCAGCATATTGGTGCTTATACAGTTCGCGTTAGCGGAGGCAGACAGATAACATTCCTCGACACGCCTGGTCATGAAGCTTTTACAACCATGCGTGCACGTGGTGCACAGGTAACGGATATAGCTATTTTGGTTGTTGCAGCTGATGACGGTGTCATGCCGCAGACTATCGAAGCTATCAACCATGCACGTGCTGCCAAGACAGAGATAATTGTCGCCATTAACAAGATAGACAAAGAAGGCGCAAATATCGACAGAGTTAAGCAGGAGCTTTCGAAATATGAATTGATCCCTGAAGAGTGGGGCGGACAGACTGTTATGGTTCCTGTTTCTGCACTTAGCGGGAAAAATATGGATGAACTTCTCGAAATGGTCCAGCTTACCGCCGATGTTATGGAGCTGAAAGCTAACCCTGACAAACAGGCAAAAGGCACAGTCATCGAGGCGAAGCTTGATAAAAATCGCGGACCTGTCGCTACTGTGTTGGTTCAGCGCGGTACACTTCGTACAGGGGATACGATCGTGTCCGGTTCAATTATTGGCCATGTCAGAGCTATGACTGACGATAAAGGCAATCAAGTTAAGAAAGCAGGACCTTCTGTACCAGTTGAGATACTTGGTATGCCTGAGGTTCCTGAGGCCGGTGATATCTTCTATGCTGTTACTGATGAGAGAGTAGCGCGTAGTTTGGCCGATAAGCGTAGATCACAACAGCGTGAATCACAGCTGAAAGCCAGCTCAAGAATGTCTCTTGATACCCTCTTCTCGCAGATGGCGGCAGGAGAAGTCAAGGACCTGAACTTAATTGTCAAAGCCGATGTACAGGGTAGTGTTGAGGCTGTCAAACAGTCTCTTGAGAAGCTGAACGAGAGTGAAGACAAGGAAGTACGTGTACGCATTATCCATGGTGCCGTTGGTGCAATCACCGAGTACGATATCCGTCTGGCAGAAGTATCTAACGCTATAGTTATCGGCTTCAATGTCAGACCTGCTGCCAATGTTGCTGATCTGGCAAAAGAAGTTGGCGTCGATCTGCGTATGTATAGAGTTATATATAACGCTATCGAAGATATCCAGGCTGCTATGAAGGGTCTGCTCACACCTCAGTTTGAGGAACATGTACTTGGCCATGCCAAGGTTAGACAGATCTTCAAGGTCAGCGGTGTTGGTACAATTGCCGGTTGTTATGTAACTGATGGCAAAATCCTGCGTTCAAGTGATGTACGTATAGTCCGTGACGGTATAGTCATAAATGAGGGCAAGCTGTCATCGCTCAAACGCTTCAAGGATGATGCCCGCGAAGTATCCACAGGCTATGAATGTGGTATTGGCATAGAGAGATTCAATGACCTGAAAGAAAATGATGTCATTGAGGCTTTCGAAATGAGAGAAATTGAGAGGAGCTGATCCTCATGCAAAGATCAGATAGAGTAGGTGATGAGATCAGAAAAGCTGTGGCCGATCTGATCCAGAACGAAATCAAAGACCCCAGGATGCCTTCTATGGTATCTGTCCTGGAGGTAAGAGCGTCAAGAGATTTATCCCATGCCCACATTTATATCAGTGTGCTGGGAACAGATGAAGATAAGAAGAACTGTGAGGCTGCTCTTAGGAGCGCCTCAGGTTTTATCCGTCGTGAGATCGTGGCCAGAATAAGACTTAGAGTGGCTCCTGAACTGCATTTTATCATCGATGATTCGATCGAGCGCGGTATTCGCATGACCAAGTTGATAGATGACACTATTGGAGGATCTGACAAACATGATTGATGTCCGACTCAGTGTCATGAACCGTTTACTTGAGGCCGGCGAAAAGGGTGAAGGTGTAATTCTTTATCCGCACATCGGTGCCGATGGCGATGCCTTGGGCTCATCACTGGCTTTGCTGCTAGTTTTGAAAAAAATCAATGTAAATGCCTGGCTTCTGCTTGATGAACCTATATCACCTAAGTTGAACTTCATGCCGCATTGGCAGGATGCTTTTGTTTTTGTTGATAGTGAAGCTGAAAAATGGCAGAAAGAGCAAACTATTGCGCTTGCTGTTGACTGTGCCGACTCAGATAGAACTGGCAGGCGTCGTGTTATCTTTGACGAGGCTGTTTGTCAGATGGCTCTGGACCATCACGTTTCCAGTGGTGAATCAAAAAATTTGAGGTTTATTGATGCTCAGGCAGCTGCAACAGCTGAAATAATAGCTGATATGATTTCTGATTTGGAGAAGCATCTTCAAATTGAACTGATGGACAGAGACATTGCTTCTCTGCTGATGACAGCGCTTGTATCGGATACCGGCAGGTTTGTCTACTCCAATACAACTTCCAGGAGTTTTAGAACTGCAGCCTGGCTCATGGAATATGAACCTGATCTGCGATTGATCACTTATCAGCTATTTGATTTAAGCTCACAGGTCAGGCTTAGGCTTACCGGCAGAATTTTTACTGATGTTGAATTCTGTTATGATGGCAAGCTGGCAATCGCTATTGTCGACCAGAAGCTGCTTGATGAGTATAATGCAACTGAGCATGATATCGAGGGCATAGTTTCACAAATGCGAAATGTTGCCGGTGTAGAAGTATCATTTGTCTTCAGACAATTATCAGATGGCTCTGTCAAAGTAAATATCCGCAGCAGTGATGGGTTCAATGCCTCAGAATTCGCGCGCGGTTATGGCGGCGGCGGACATCCTAAGGCGGCTGGCATGACACTGAAGAATGCAGATCTGCAGCAGACTGCTGAGATGCTGAGAGATGCTGCCGGCAGGTATCTCTGATGAGCAGCCGCGAAACGGCAAAAGGAATTGTCCTGATCAACAAACCCCGGGGATTAACTTCTTTTGGGGTTGTTTCTCGTATGCGCAAGCTTACCGGCATCAGGAAAATTGGTCATTGCGGCACACTTGATCCTTTTGCTGAGGGACTGCTTCCTGTTTGTATTGGCAGAGCTACATCCGCTATCCAGTTTATGGACGGATATGACAAGACATATTTAGTAAAAATCAATTTCGGTCGGGCTACTGATACGATGGACACTGAAGGAAGTACTATTGATGAGTATAACTTCACGCAGTCCGAGCTTAATGAACTGGCTGCAAATGATTTTATTATGCTTAGACAAGCCGTACAAAATATGATTGGTTCTTCGCAGCAGACACCGCCAATGTACAGTGCGGTCAAACTTGATGGCAAGCCTCTTTACAGCTATGCCAGGGAGGGCAAAACTGTTGAACGCAAGAGTAGAAAAATCAATATTTATGATGCTCAACTGATTAATATCGATCTTGATGTTGAGAAGCTTAGCCTTGCCGTTGATCTGCGAATCAGCTGTTCAAAAGGGACTTATATCAGGGTGATCGCTGATGAACTCGGACGCAGTCTAGGCTATTTTGCTTATGCGGCTGAGCTAGCCAGAGAAAAGTGCGGACCATATTTACTGGATCAGGCAGTTGATATTGAAGAATTGTTTGCCTGGTCGAGAGAGTTGAATGATCAATCAAAATTTATTGAACTAATTTCTAAACGCGAAATCCTCATGCCGATGTCTTCGGCTTTTGCCGATGTACCGAGACTAGAATTGGAGCAGACCGAGGCTATAAGCCTGATTCAGGGCAAAACTTTAATGATCTCTGACCTTGCAGACAAGTCTGCAGTTAACTATACAAGCGAGCTCCTGGTTTTGTATTATGCTGATGAGCTTATAGCTGCTGCGAGAATCACAATAGATGAGTATAATAGAAAGCAACTGAAAACAGAAAGGGTGTTTGTTGATCTTGAAGCTTTTCGATCGATCTGATGAAAAACTACCTTCGAAGCAGCGCGGTGTAGCGCTTGGTTTTTTCGACGGTGTACATAGGGGACATTCGGACCTGATTCGGACCTTGATCCTTAATTGCAGCCGTCTAGAGCTCGAACCGGCTGTATTTACCTTTGATGAGCATCCGGCTACTGTCGCCCATAAACGCAAGCGTTTTGGCGGTTATATCAATACGCTGAATGAGAGACTGCAGTTGTTTGAAGAGATTGGTATCAGTGAGGTTCATCATTATCATTTTGATGAAGAATTCTGCCGTCTGGCACCAGTAGATTTCTTAAATGATATCATTGCCAAGCGGCTAGATGCCAGATTGCTGGTTGTCGGTGCCGATTATCGCTTCGGTTACAAAGGCGAGGGCAATATCGATACACTAAGAAAATGGTGTGCCGATCATAATGTCGAATTAACAGTTGTACCTGATGTTGATCTTCATGGGCAGAGAATTTCCAGTACCAGGATCAGACAGCTTATTGAACAAGGTGATATGCCGATGACATCTAGCTGCCTTGGTCGTCATTTTTCGCTTAGAGGCCAGGTCGTAAGAGGTCGGAGACTGGGTCGTGAGCTTGGTTTCCCGACAGCAAATTTTACTGTTGCTGAGGGCCAGATCAAACCATCATATGGTGTATATGTAACGAGAACCCGAGTAGGACAGCGCACCTGGTGGTCAATTACGAGCTTTGGACTAAGACCCACAGTAAGTGAAGGCGATATCATACCGATGGTTGAAACTTATATATACGATACCAAGATGAACCTGTATGGTCAGGAGATAGAGGTATTTTTCCTTGAGAAGCTGAGAGATGAAATCAAATTCGAATCTCTGCTGCAGTTAAGTACAAAGATCCAAGATGACCTCAAACAGGCCTATGAGTGGCATCAGAGTTCTGAGGACAGCTATATCAGTAATTATGTTAAGGATATACCTGTTTGGCTGCTGCAATCCGATAGATTTGCGCAAGGCAGTCTGCAATTGGTTTTTCAGCAGCGTCTTGATAAGAAAAACGCGTCTCTATTTGAACTTCTGCTGCAGGTTCTGACTTCGGGCTGCCGCAGATTTCCCGGCAGAGTAGAGTTATCAACTGAGCTCGACAGACTATATGGAAGCTCGATCGATAGCAATATTCATAATTATGGTGATATTCAGAATCTTTTTCTCACAGTTGATGGACTCGTCAACTGGACCGATAGCAGTCAGCCTTTTGCTGAGGCTGCCAGGCTCTTGTTTGACATTCTATTCGATCCGCAACTCGATGAAGAAGGCAATTTTATTGAAGCTATCTTTGAATCCGAACGACAGAATATGATTACTGAGCTCAAAGCCCGTGAGAATGACAGAGCCAGGTATGCCTATGACCGCAGCATTGACCTGCTATGTGGCGATCAGCCACATGGCATCAGATCTGGAGGCAGTATTGAGGAGTTAAATGCACTTTCACTCTCTGATTTGAAGAATGCATACAGCAAATTATTGAATGAGCTGCCTGTCATGGTCTGCATCGGCGGCAGAATCGATAGTTATTTACTTGAAGATATTTATGAAAACCTGAACAGATTTCCATCCGCTCGAAATCAGGCGAAATTTGGCAGTATGAAGCCTTCTGCCCTGGTTGTACCGGAGAATGAGATTTCGCTCGATGAACACCGTAAGCTTGAACAGGCAAGGGTCAATCTGATTCTGACTGGTTTGCCGCCCTATTTCAGTCATCGAAGCATCGTATCCTCAATGCTTAACAGCATGCTTGGCGGCGATGTTCATTCATTGTTGTTTGATGTAGTTAGGGAGAAAATGGGTCTGGCCTACTCTGTCTATTCTTCAGCATCCAGATATCTGGCTGCAATATTTATTATTGCCGGTATCGAACCAACAAAAACTGAGGACGCCATAGAGGCGATGAAAAAGCAAGTAGCAGACTTAGCGGCAGGTAATTTTGATGATAGATTGATGGACACTTCGCGCAGGATGCTGTCAGCCTCGATTGAGGCCAGTCATGATGATCTCGGTCATATGGTTTCAGCAGTTGTAAGCGCAGTTGTTCTCGGTAGGAATATGTCAAGATCCGATGCCTTAAGCCTCCTTGATGCAGTGAGCAGACAAGACATAATGGAAATGGCCGGAATGCTTAAACTGGCTGTTAGCTATCGTCTATTGCCAGACAGAATGAAGGAGGACGATGAGCAATGAGTATTATTGAACAATCAGCTCAATATGGCTTCCATATGCAGGAGACCAGAGACCATTTGACAGGTCAGACATTAAGAACATGGCGTCACAAGTCAGGTATGATGGTAAAAGTCTTGCCCAGACCTGGTTTTTCCAAACGGTTTGCTGCCATGACCGTGCCTTATGGGTCGATCCATCAGTCTTTTACCGCCAATGGCAGACGTATAGACGTACCAGCGGGCTCCGCTCACTTTCTTGAGCATTGTGTGTTCAGTCGAGATGATGAGGGCGGACTGCTCGGCAAATTATCTGCTCTTGGCGCGTCGGCAAATGCTTACACATCGCATACTCATACGATGTACTTTTTTTCAGCTGTGCATAATTTTGAGGATGCCCTGAAGCTCTATCTGGGTGCAGTTCTTGATCCTTATCTGGAGCAGGACAGGGTAGAGGCTGAGAGACCGGTCATTCTGGCTGAGCTTAGTCAATACCTGGATGATCCTGATAATCGCTGTTATATGCAGCTACTAGAGAATCTCTATGAGGGACATCCGGTCAAACAGGATATAGGTGGTACACTCGATTCAGTTGTTGACATCAATTCAGACCATCTTAAGTCTATTCATAGCGCTTATTATAGGCCGGGAAGTCTGTCACTGACCGTTGCAGGTGATTTCGATGAGGAGAAAATATTAGCTGATCTGCTGGAATTCCTGCCTGAGCGGCCTGGTCCAGAGATCATTGCGATCTTCCCGGATGAACCGGAAAATGTTATCCGAACAGAATCTCAGCTCAAGATGGATATATCCGCACCTTCTTTTTTATGTGGCATCAAAGACCCTGAGATTCTGCCGCATAAGACAAAGTCAGGACTCGATCTTGTGGGCAGACAGCGGGCGGCCAGACTTATGTTTGATACTCTGCTTTCGCCAGTATCGCCTGTATATGAAACACTTTATAGTGAAGGCTTGATCAATGAGTCATTCGGTTACCACTATGCCTGCGAAAGCAGCTTCGCTTTTTTGGCGATTGGTGGTGAATCACCTGAACCTGAGAAAGCGTCTGACAGATTGATTGAGCTTCTGATGCAGGCAGTCACAGACGGAATAGATAATAAAATGTTCGAAATTCAAAAAAGAGCTGCTGCCGGCGACTTCGTGCGCTCACTTGACGCGGTTGAACACAGCGGTATGGTTCAGGCTCAATGCAATCTGCATAAGGTTGACCTGTTCGATTATCCGCTGCTATATGATAAAATGGATGCTGCGGCAGCTGACTATATGCTGTCATTTCTCCGTAACCGCGAGAATTACAGTGTTTCGATCGTAAGAGAGCAATAGTTCAAACAACTTGGCTGTTACCGATGAAGTAGTTTCAGCTAAGACTAGATCGATTTAGTAGTATGGGAGGAGACATAAATGCGAAGTGATTTTTTGGTAGATTTTCCAGGACTGGGTATCAATGATCTGCCTGTAAACAGAGAAGCTTTTTCTGTTTTTGGCCAGTCAATTTATTGGTATGGTCTCTTGATCGCGACTGCGATCATTCTCTGTCTTTTGCTATCAGCCAAGTCAGCCAATAAATTTGGTCTGGTATCTGACGATATACTTGATATATTTATCTTTTTGATTCCGATGATTATTGTTTTTGCCAGAGTATTCTACGTTATATTTGAATGGGAATACTATGCAGCTGATCTTAGCCGGATATTTAATACAAGAAATGGCGGTCTAGCTTTTTATGGCGGCGTTATCGGTGGCATCATTACGATTATGCTGGTGGCAAAATTTAAGAAATTGAAAATATCCAAGCTTATCGACCATCTGGTCGTATATCTGCCACTTGGTCAGGCTATTGGCCGCTGGGGGAATTTTTTCAACCAGGAAGCTTTTGGCACGAATACAACCATGCCATGGGGCATGTACAGTAATGAGACTGCCAGATACCTGACAAGTCTCGGGGCTGGTTATGATCCGACAATGCCAGTCCATCCGACCTTTCTCTATGAATTTATCGGCAACATGGTAATATTTGCCATTCTGCTGATTCTGCGCCGCAAGAGAAGAGCACCTTTTGTGCTGGCATTTTCATATTTTGGTATGTATGGTCTGCTGAGATTTTTTGTTGAAGCTATTAGAACTGATGCACTGTTCATCCCTGGCACTGATTTGAGAATATCAATGGTATTGTCTGCTTTGATGGTGATTTCTGCTATTATTTACATCCCGGCAGCTGGCCGCAGGTATGAGAAGCTTGCTCTCAATAGTGAGTTTATTGATAGTGATGAGCAGGTTAACAGCGTGTCTGAAGAGCTACCTGATGCCAAAGCTTCTGAAGAAACAACTTCAGCTGAAACTGCTGAGCAGACAGATACTTCAGATGAAATGGAAACTGTTTCTGATGCAAATGATTTCATTGAAATAGAAGATTATCAAAATCAGGAGAAAAATAACTGATGTCTCATTCTGGCTTCGAACAGCTTAAATCTGATACGTTCTTCCGCAAGATGGATTATTGGATGCTTGTACCGATTTTATCAGTAACCCTGATCGGTCTGTTTGTACTAAACAGAGTCCTTTCGAGCGGCTTCGGCGACCTTTATC